>JASFWT010000120.1:0-3146 GCA_050049075.1 Candidatus Babelota bacterium
ACCGGTGTCTCTCTTCCCTCAAACGAAGCAATGTTTGTTGCCCGCATTACTACGCTCTGTAAATCTCCAGGAGATAAGCCTTCAGTTGCATCGGCTATTTCGGCTGCGTAACTACTGACGCCCATTGCCGCGATACGTCCACCAAGATGATGACACCTTGAAAGGAAGGCTGCTATTTATGTCTGCGGAAGCACTATAGCTACATGGCGTTGCTGGTATTATAAAATCCTCACCAAAGGCATAAGATGTACACTGATTGCTATCTAGCAGGGGCTTAAGATAGTATTTATCAAGCCCTGGCAGCCCAAAACTAATGGGCCCTGCCCGCTTGCATCATCGCCACCTGATTTAGTAATAAAGTCTCTTAATACACCGTAGGATAATTCTGAATTCAATAATGTTTCATTCGCAACCAATGTCTTCATCTGGGGGAGCCGCGCCATCAAAGTGGCCGGCAAAGCGGTAAGGGGATTGCGAGAAATATTAGCACTCCGCAATATAGAACATGACTCAAAGAGACCATCTGGCAAAAGGCGAACATTATTAGAAGCGCAGTTAAAACTACGCAACAAAGAGCAATCATGCAATAAGCTCTCTGGCATAGAATTGAGATTATTGCGGGACAGATCTAAGTTCTCTAGGGAGGTAAGACCACGTAGGCAGTTATCATCAAACAGCTCCAAGTCGCAGCCAGATAAAACAAGAGTTCGTAACTCTTCGCACCCATCAAATACATCAGCAGAGAGACTTTTCAACGAATTATGAGAAAGATTAATAACTTCTGCCCTATGAAAATCAGGATGGCTTTTCAGTCTACGCAAATCACGCAACCCACTATTGCTTAGATCAATAATAACTGGTTGAGCTCGGTCACTATCATCATCGCCACCTTCTTCTCTCTCCTCAATACGGCCCGAATCACTTCTAGCATAAGTAGGTTCCAATAGGGGAAGCGGCCTAATACTTCGCAGTTCTTTTCTTACTTCATCATCAGATGGACCACGTAAGCGCCCGATAAATTGCCCCGCGCTACAGGGATTTGACTGTAGAAGACATAAAAAAAGTGCGCTCAAGAGCGCACTAAAGTTAGCTTGCAAAATAACTGGTATATATTTTTGATGTACGTTCATGATACCCCCCAGGGGAAGAAAGGTTTGCACATAAAAAACTGCGGTGACTACACATAGCCACCGCAGAATATTCTAAGCATATTTACATCTTTGTGCAACGGGGGTTGCCCTTTACCCATTCATTTGATTTTGACGGCGACGTGGGCGCTGTTTCATTGGGCGCTTCACGGGACGATCTGGTGCCATCGATGCGGTCTTGCCAGCCTTGCGACCGCGGCCACGTGCACTTGCGCTGCCCCAGAACAGTTTTTGGTTGCTGTGCTTCACCTTAAGGTACAGTGCGCCAACCAACGAAACAAAGAAAACAAACAGTACAAATGACAGTACAAACTTAGCCACATACAGGTATGGGCTGCGTGTGCCGTAGAAGCTGCTATTCCACAACCACTCGTAACCGTTGTACAGCAAACCGTACGCGCCACCCATGCTCACCATGAATGGTGCATAACCAAGCCATGCAAAAAACGCGTTTGCGGCACTGCGAACAACGCTGGTCAGGCTACCTTCGCTATCAAGCAAAAAGAAACCACTCAAAACAAAGAGTGGCATCAAAACGTAGTGCGGCATAACCGAAAACAGTACAAAGAATAACGGCAGCATGCTCAGGTACCCCAGGTAGTAGCGTGCTTGCTTTGCCTCAAGCGAAGCGCGTACAGAGAGCATGGTAAAGAACATCACCAACAGCAGACAAATCAGATAAAGACGTGGGGCCAGTCCTTGAGAATACATAAAAGGACGGAAGTAGTGAGGCAAACGACCAACAATCAATGAGCCGCCAATGAATGCATCAAAGTAGCCGCACAGAGCGAGTAACCAGAAAAAGTACACTCCCATAAGCTTGGATGCGCGCACCGTCGTCTTTAGGCTGACTAAAAACAAGGTGGACAACTCCTTTGGATCAAAGAGTGCAAATGCTTTTTTCCAAGTAGCACATGCATACGACAGGCGTTGTGTGATAGCGGCAAAACTCATAAAAATCCTCCTACAGTCGATAAAAACAGTCGCTTTGCTCCTTTTCAAGGAAAGTAAAGCATGGAACGGTCGCGAAAATCTAGAGCCCAGAGAAAAAGAACAAACCAAGAGAATAACGGCCTAGATTTGACAAAGCGGTAGGAAGTGATAAAAAATGAGAGCTTATCTCGGAAAAAAGCTTTACACCGCCCTCTTTCACTACCACAAAGGGAAAAACCCATGCCCAAACTCCTCATCGTTGAGTCCCCTGCTAAAATCAAAACCATTGGTAAATTCCTGGGCAAAGATTTCAAAATCATGTCGACGTTTGGCCACGTCAAAGATCTCCCTTCAAAAAAAATTGGGGTAGAAATCACCAAGGCCGAGAAAATCAAACTTGAGTACGTGCCACTTGATGGCAAGGCAGAGACCATCGCCAGCATCTGCAAACAGGCAAGTCGCTGCGATGAAATCTATCTCGCTTCTGACCCTGATCGCGAAGGAGAAATCATTTCGTGGCATATTGGTGAAGAAATCGCCAAGGTCATTAAAGAAAACACCAAGATGCACCGTATCGTCTTTAACGAGATCACCAAGCCCGCTATTGAAAAAGCTATCACCGTCAAACGTAAGGTCGACCGCAGCAAGGTGCATGCGCAACAAGCACGCCGCGTTCTTGACCGCTGGGTGGGTTACGAAGTCTCCCCTATTTTGTGGAAGAAGATCACCAAAGGTTTGTCGGCCGGTCGTGTTCAGTCGGTTGTCCTGATGTTGGTCTGTGATCGCGAACTGGCTATTGAAGCATTTAAGCCGGAAGAGTACTGGTCTATCCACGCTGAATTTGGGTTTAACAAAGAGGCGTTTGAAGCCGAGCTGAGCAAGATCAAAGGCAAGAAAGCCAAGATCAAAGATAAAAAAGCGGCTGATGAAATTTTAAAGGCGATGGACAAAGCATCATATGCCGTCACCGACCTGACCGAGAAAAAGCGCCTGAAGCGCCCCACCGCACCATTTATGACAAGTACACTGCAGCAAGATGCGTTCAACAAGCTGGGTTATTCGGTT
>JASFWT010000011.1:0-10309 GCA_050049075.1 Candidatus Babelota bacterium
GTTTGCTCAGCATTGCTTGTACGAGGTCCGTTAATTCTTGTGCGTGCAAAATACGTGTACGTTCAGCATTAAACTCGGTCAAAGAATCTACATGCTCTAGTGCACCCACTGTACCAATACCAACTTCATTCGCGGTATGAATGCTATTTACGTTATCTACGCGAGAATCAATGACACTGATACTACTGGATAAGTGAGTCAGGTTAGTAGTTTGGCTGTTTTCAATATCAACTTTACCCAAGATTTCTAAGCCAGCAGCAACATCACCATGAAGAGTTCCCAAGAACTCGTGATCAGCCACACGCTTACGCAGCGTTTCAGCATTTGTTTTCAGTGTTGTCAGCGAGGTGTTTTGTCCTGCCGAGGGGACACCGAGACCATCGCTGTTATCGATGACGCGCTGAATGTTGGTAATCAGTGTATCCAAAGTAGCTTTTGTTTCGGCTGCTTGATCTTTACGATCATCACCCCACATAGGGCGCATTTCTGTTTCGACAGTTACCTGCGCATCATAGGTCGCCGTATGTGTGGTAATAGCATCATCGATAGCATCGGCAAAAAGTGTGCCGCTACCAAGTAACATCAGGGCGATAACGGTGCGTGAGAGAAGGCGTGGGGCGTGTGTCATAACAATCTCCTTCTTAGAATTTAACGACACAGCCAGCAGACAACTCTGTTACCTGTGGTGTGTTTTTTCCCGCGATGGTGTAGGCACCACCGGCGTTGATGTTGACCCATGGTGAAATGTCATAGGAAAAGCGCGAACGTATGACGTGTGCAATGCTTTGTGTGTTGGCCTGCGCACCGGTCTCATCAAGTGTCAGATTGTTCGCCACATCAAACTTTTTAGTGGTGGTGTTGTATGATTTACCCAGCCATGATTCCACCGAAGATTCGATAAAACTGACACGGTCTTTTGACTTACAGTGGAAACTATAGCCGACCGAGCAGGTGACGGTACGCGTATGTGGGTGCGTCATGTGCAGCCACGCGTTACCATTTACCTCTTCCCATTCAACATCGGCCTCTACCTCTGGCCCCATGTTTTTGATTTGTGCGCCAACAGCGGTAGCAGCTATTTTCTCGGTTGCTTTTTGTGCCTTGTGGTACTTTGCGTCTGCAGAGAGGCAGAACGTTTGTGCTTTGTTCAACATCAGATCAAAGCCACCGCCGGCAAACAGTTCGGTATGGCCGCGGTTACCCAGATGAATCAGGTAGGGGTTGTTGGCGCCGGTGCGACCGCTGGCGGTTGGGGCAATAACACCACCACACAGATGAAGGGTGAAGCAATCGGTAAGGTCGGCATCAAGGTACCCCTCAACGGTTAGGTCGCCAATGCCAACACATTGGTCAGACTCAAGGTTGAAGCCGCGATCGTGGAACCATTCGTATGGGTTTTCGTTGTAGTAGCCTATGGTACGGTCGATAGCAACTTGTATTGCTGTCCAGTTAGGATCGATAGTACCAGCTACTTGATCATAAGGTGTTATGATCCACGTTGATGCTTTTGCATCTTGGTCTGCAGTTCGTTGTGCAACTGTTTTATCATGCGAATCAAGCAGAATACTGTAGTCTGTACCGTTTACAAATTCGTAGAATGTGTCTTCTGACAAAGTACTGAGGTCAGTTGGGAGGTTTGTTTTTCCGGTAGTAGCAAAGCTTGAGGTGGCAAGATCATCACCGCGGGGAGCAATTGTTTCTGGTGAGTACCGTGCAACTGAGGCAAGGACACTTCCCGTATCCTTATTAACAGTAGTAGCAAAAATTTTGGTATTACCATTTAAACTATTGTACGAAAGGCCAGGGTCATAGCTAGTGTTTGCCGGTAGGGCCTCAACAAAGTCAAGTCGATAACCGTGAGCATCACGTATTGAGATCCCGCCGCCGGTTTTATCTATTTTTACTTGGTTATAGCTTTTTAGATCCTGCAGCTCTGCAGGGCCACGGCTGCCTGCATCTTTGCGTTCAACTTCACGGCGCTTGAATGGCAGCTCGGCGCGTACGCCAATGCGGGCACTTTTCTTTTTACCCAAGGTTGTTTCGATACGCCCGCCAATAGTGCCGCCATGCTCGCTGTAGGTGACACGCGGGCGCATGCGAAGGACGCGCATGTATGGATTGTAGTTTTTGGTGTTTAGTGGTGCCAGGCAGTTTTGAAAAATATGACTCAGGCGAAAATCATCACTGTTAAAGTACAAAGTGCTGAGTGACTTGGTATCGGTGCCATGCTTGATAAATGCTTCGTGAGCGGTTCGGTAATGCATGGTTGAATAGGTTTGAAGCGTCCATTTATGCTCACGTGCGTGCGACGCAGCGTGATGTGTTTGTAGCGGAACAAGTGGTAGGTAGATATTGTGTGCAGAGACAACGGTGGTGGTAGCGCAAAGAATAAGCCCAAGGTACATAGAACGCGGCGTGTGTTTCACCGAGTGCTCCTTTCATTTTGTGTGAGAAAAACCTTTGTACAAAAGAGTGGGAGCACTATAGGCAGGTTGGGTAGTTAATCGTCAAGAGATAGTGTGTGAAGACAAAAAAAGACCCTGTTGCACGGAGCAACAGGGTCTTTTTGAACGGTTATGTCTGTAGAGATGTACTATACCTCGACGTCGTCTGGGGGAAGTGGTGCTGATGCAAGTGGATCTGTTGGGCCTATATTAGCGGCAACAGAGTATTTTTCGAGAGTAGATACTTTACCACCAGATGCCGGCTTGCTGCAGTCACCAGGAGAGCCAGGATCTTCGTTACCTCCCATATTTGTATGAGAGTAACCAGGAGCACATCTCTCTCGTATTGGTTTGCGTCCTGCTAGTTGACTTAGCCCGCCAAAGACAGGATTGCCTTGTGCAAGTGGGTTTTGGCCGCCGTCGCCAGGAGTGTATGATGCAGTAGTAGGTGGTACTGGATCAGCCCTTCGCGCATTGTATAGATTTTGTAGTTCAATTAGCCTATCAATAAGGCTTTGGCGTGTGATCGAGAAATCATCCGTACCACCATCATTGTTGTGATGAAGAAGGGTGTTACTTTCAGTAGGAGCCCATGCTAGTTGCTGATCTATTTGTGTAAGTTCAGCTTTTAGTCTATCAGCTTCCTTGCGGTCTGGGTCATACGTAACTGTTTTTGTACGTGTTCGCTTACGCTGTATTTTTCCTCGCTCTTTATCTGTTGTTGCGAGTTGCATTGCAGCAACATCGGTCAAAGCATCTACCCAGGTGCTTTCTTTATAAGATACTGTTCGTGTGCCAACAGCAGTTCGATACTTTTGTTTTTTTGTATGGATATCCTGACGTTTTCTTTCCAATGATTTCCATTTTTGTAGCTCTTCTCGCGCCATGGTGAGCGCTGATTTTACATCGATGACACTGCTATCATCATTAATAACCTCTCGGCCTCTTGCGCTTTGCATGCCACGATATGCGCTGTTATTAAACTGTCTTCCACGAAGACTCCAGTATGAAGCAAGCCAGAACAGCAGACTTGCGAACGCAGCATTTCCAAAGAATTTTTGTGACTTATTCCAGCGCTCGTGGTTTTTATCCCGCTCAGCCAATCGACGATCAAGTTCTTTCTGTAGAGACTCTTTACTCTTAGAGTAGTGGTCATCGTCAGCTAGCATTTCTTGCAATCTTCTAATGCCATAGTCGTTGTACCATTTTTGCAATCCGCGTCCCGCGACAGCAGCAAGAGAGGCACCGCCAGCAATACCGCTGCCCCATGCCGCGCGACGTGCCCATTTTTCTTCCTTGGGCTGCAGGGTGAAAACAGATGATGGTTCAGCGTTAAAAAATGCCGCCAGTGGCGCTTGTATAGTGCTGCACACCAGTGTGACAAAAAGCAGAGAATATAGACGTTTCATGTAAAAACCCCCGAAAAGTATGTGCTACTTACCGTAGTAGTATAGCAAGAAAGTGAAAAGGTAATGCAAGACAGAAGATGAAGCGGTGCGGTGCACCGCGTTTAATCAGATCCCTGGGGGGGAACGATGTCATCCCGAACTTGCTTCGGGACCCAGTACAGAGAGGTTACCAGTAATACATTAAGCGACGATGGCACCTCGTAGTTAATGTGCCATCGTCGCTTACGTTAGACCCTGAAACAAGTTCAGGAAGACAGTTACTGTACTGGAACCTAATACATACCGCCCATGCCGCCCATACCTGGCATGCCGCCTGGCGCGCCAGCAGCAGGAGCTGCATCATTCTTCTCTTCAGGAAGATCAGAGATCATGGTTTCGGTAGTCAGCAACAAGCCAGCAATAGATGAAGCGTGCTGCAGCGCAGAGCGGGTTACTTTGGCTGGGTCAACCACGCCATCTTTAACCATGTCGGTGTACTCTTCGCTTTTTGCGTTAAAGCCGACGTTGCCTTTTGCTTCTTTGATTTTGTTAACGACCACAGAAGCATCAAGGCCTGCATTTTCAGCGATAGTACGTGCTGGTGTGTCAAGTGCGCGGCGTACAATGTCGACGCCCATTTGCTCGTCACCGTGGAGTTTTAGGCCATCCAATGCTTTAAGTGCGCGAATCAACGCAACGCCACCACCGGCAACAATGCCTTCTTCCACCGCCGCACGTGTTGCATGCAACGCATCGTCAACACGGTCTTTTTTCTCTTTCAGTTCGGTTTCGGTAGCAGCACCGACACGAATGACGGCAACACCTTCAGACAGTTTCGCCAGACGCTCACGCAGTTTTTCTTTGTCGTAGTCAGAGGTAGAGGTTTCTAGCTCTCCTTTAATTTGTGCAACGCGCATCGCGATAGCTTCTTTGCTGCCAGCACCGTTCACAATAGTAGTATCCTCTTTGGTCATGCGTATTTTTTCTGCCGACCCAAGATCGTTAATGGTGATGGTATCGAATGAGGTGCCGATTTCATCACTTACCAGTGTTGCACCGGTCAGCGCCGCGATGTCTGCTAACATGCCTTTGCGGCGATCACCAAAGCCTGGTGCCTTAACGGCAGCAACTTTAAGCGAGCCACGGATTTTGTTCACCACCAGTGCTGCCATTGCTTCGCCTTCAACATCTTCGGCAATGATCATCAGTGGACGACCTTGCTTAGCTACTTGCTCCAGAATAGGCAGCAGCTCTTTCATAGAAGAGATCTTTTTGTCGGTGATCAAAATGGCTGGGTTTTCTTGCACCGCTTCCATTTTTTCAGTGTTGGTGACAAAGTACGGAGAGAGGTAGCCACGATCAAACTGCATACCTTCAACAACAACCAGTTCGCTCTCAAGACCTTTTGCCTCTTCTACGGTGATAACACCATGTTTGCCAACACGATCCATAGCGTCAGCAATCAGTGAACCAATAGCGGTGTCAGAGTTTGCAGATATGGTTGCAACTTGAGTGATTTCACCTTTGTTGGCAACCGGTTTTGCTTGTTTTTTAAGATCGGCAACGATCAGCTCGACCGCTTTGTCTATGCCGCGTTTGATTTCGATAGGGTTCGCACCAGCGGTGGTGTTTTTAATACCTTCGCGGTAGATGGCTTGTGCCAGAATGGTTGCGGTCGTGGTACCGTCACCAGCAACATCGGCTGTTTTCGATGCTACTTCACGCACCATGGATGCACCCATGTTTTCAAACTTATCTTTCAGTTCGATTTCGCGTGCAACGCTGACACCATCTTTGGTGATGCTTGGTGAGCCAAATGAACGCTCGATTGCAACGTTACGACCTTTGGGTCCCAGGGTTACTTTAACGGCGTTCGCCAGCTGGTCTACACCGTCCAGAATTTTGCTGCGAGCGTCTACGCCAAATATGATTCTTTTTGCCATGTGGTGTCCCTTTACTTGTTGATGATACCGAGGACTTCATCCTCTTTTAGAATCAGATAATCTGTGTCTTCAAATTTGAATTCGGTGCCGGTGTACTTTGCAAAGATTACCGTGTCACCTTTTTTGACCGCGAGGGGAGTGCGGTCGCCATCCTTGTTAAGGCGTCCTTCGCCAACCGCTTGCACGGTTCCCCAGTAGGTTTTTTCTTGTGCGCTGTCTGGAATGATGATGCCAGAAGCGGTCTTAGTTTCATTTTCTGTTCGTTTGACCAGAAGGCGGTCGTGAAGTGGCGTAATGTTTGCCATAGGGTAAAAGCTCCTTTTTTGTAACGTCTATTTTGCCAAAAACATTGAACAAATGCGTGAAATCAGAGTAGCGAAGAAAAAATAAAAATCAAGACGAATCTTCGAGAGTCGACTCAGGTTTGGGTCGACTCTCGAAGGCTTTTTTTTATCGTCTGTAAGGAAGAGAGTGTGGGCTCTCGTTAAGAAGGGTTGCCTTATGATAACCGGTGTGCCACATCGCAGCACAAAGCAAGGTCATCATAGCGACGTATGAGAGCACAAAGCGTCGTGCAACCCTATTTAGGTTTGTATGAAACATACCATCCTCCATATGATTGATTGATACAAGGTGTTCTCCCCTCATTAACCAGAGGGTTTCTGGTGTCCCTAAAGCTTTTAAGAAAAATGATTGTATAAAAAAAGCGCCCACATAATAGGGGCGCTGAAGGTTTCTACATAGTATGTTTTTCATAATGCGTAATCTTCCTTCAGCAGTAGTGGTAAAGGAGTAATAAGGCGTTACGTCTAACTGTGGAACATAAGGTACGGAGATGATTTTTGTGGGTCAAGACTTTTTTACTGCGGATTCATTTTTTACTTCTGGGAAAGTGAATTTTAAGTAGATACCATTTTTGCACCACTGTTTTACGCGGTTGAATTCGGCGGCAAATGCAGCATCAAGGGTGGTGAGCGTGGCACGTGTACCATCAGGTTGTTCAACGAGCGGATCGATGCCACGAAACTTAGGATGATCTACCAGATCGTGGGGTTCGTCCTTGGTCACAACAGTGAAGTAAGAATCGGCATTGCGACACTTATGAAGAGAGTTTTGTATCACTACATCATCACTACTCTCCATGGCAGCAATAACAGTGTGGTCGTAGCCGTAGTGCAGCGTATCAAGAGAGAAGAGTTTTAGGTCGATAGCGCGTCTCATTGCCTCTACTACCCAGTGGTGCCACGCGGTGTTTTCCGGTGCGCCCCAAAAGTTTTCGGTAAAGAAGACAGAAAGTTGGGCAAATTGACGAGCATGTGACACGTTGGTGAAGTACCAGGTGTGTCCATCAAGGCGAAGACTACCAAAGATGTCATCTATTTGCGCCTGCGTCAGCTTGCCCCAAGAGAGTGCTGTTTCAAAATTATATTGAATGCGATCGGCATTCATCGCGGGAAGTTTTTGCTTGAGCGGCAGGAAGTCGGGATGCTCGGCGAGGATGTGGGCAACGGTAAGATTATACGGAGCAAGGACCTCGTCGGTCCCCACTGTTTCAAGGTAGTCTTGGTGAATGTTGTCTTGATAGGCGCGGTGGTTGCCAGTGCCAAAGAAGCGATCAGCGAGGTGAGAGAAAACAGTGTGAGAAGCGTCGTGGAGCAACCCTGCAATCTGCTCTACAAATGGACGGTCGAATTTTTGAAGCAAAGCAAAAACACCAACCGAGTGTTTGTAGCGGTTAAAGGTTGGTACCCCTCCGTAGTAGGTACTGGGGCCATGTTGATCAACATATTTGAGGCGTTGCATTACTTCGTGATTAAGGAGTTTTTGCACTAAGGGATGACTGACGTCACAGGGACCAAAGATGGTGTCATGTGTGAGAGTGCGTGCAGTGGTTGGTGACTTTGCTGCGGCGAAAAGGTGGTGTGGTGTGGTAAGTACAAGCGCACACCAGAAAAGGGTGCGTAGATGCTTTCGTATCATGTTGTTCTCCTTACGTACTATAAATTAACTCACTCAGTTGTTCGCACAGCTCGATAGCCTCCTTTTGCGAGCGTTGATAAATATTGCGTCCTGCAGCAACACCGCGTGTGCTGGCGATAGAGAGCTGCGCTTTGACGTGGGTTATAAACTTGTCTGCTGCCAGGCGAGAACCGCCGGCGCAGATTACGCCGGTATTTCCTGCTGCGCCCACCGCTTGTCGCAAACTTTGTCCATATTCTGCGGGAGATTCGCCATTCGGCATCGATACTTTTACAAAGTCGGCACCCAGCGCATGGCCGACGCCAGCGGCACCAGCAATAAGGTTAGCATCACGATGGTCATCTACGTTGCCACCACGTGGATACATCCACAGGACGGTGACCAGGCCATGTTGATGGGCGCGCCAGATTTGTTGTGCTGCTTGCTGGAGCATGTCGGCCTCATGCTCGCTGCCCAAATACACCGTTAAACCAACGGCGGGAATATTCAGATTGCTGTGCTGAGCAAACGTGACAACATCATCAACGGTGTGCAGCAAGGCGCTGCGTGGTTCACCCCCTGCAATACTGGTTTTCCCATTGAGTTTTACGAGGTACGGTATGCTGGCAAACTCTTTGCCGTGACGGGCAATTAAGCCAAGGTGTGTGGCAAAACAACCAATTGGTGCTTTGCTGGCAATGGTAAAGAGATGAGTTGGGTTGTTACAGATATCGGGAATATCATCACCGTAAAAATCCTCATTTAGGTGCTCTATTTTTTGGTCGCCGGCAAAGAGGAAAAGCCGGTTGCTACCGCGTGTTATTGTTTGCCAGTTGCGTTCAAATGCAGCACGCATATCGTTGGGAACGGAAAGAGGAATGATCATGCAGATTCCTTGTGGATGTTAGTGATTGAAGCTCGACACTGTATCTGTTTTTGGGGTGGCTGTCGAACCCTTTTCGGTAAGAAATACTACCTCACACCGTACGAAAAAAGAGGTGCGAAAAAAGTGCGGATTTGCCTTACTGAAAGGGGATTTAGGCCGCTAACCCTTTTTCCTTGACATGGTATAGGGGGGGTGCTAACATCCCGAACGTAGCGCGCAGGAGGAGACTTTTCCTACTTTAAAATACCTCTTTTTTACGTGCACACAACGTCCCTAAATGAACAATACTTTACTGTATTGTTCGCCCCCCCAACCCTCCAACTTGTCCTAAGTTGGAGGGACTTTTTTAGGGGGTAGCAAACTTCATTGTATGTCACCCTCTTGAGAGTCCAGTAAAAAGTTTGCATTTAATAAGTTCCCGGGGCTTCAGCCTACGGCATGAACCCGGGATGTCGCTAAAGAAGAGACTTTTTTTATTGATTTCTTAGTGAGTTTACCCCGGCCTTTAGGTACCGGGGGTTTAGTCGAAAGTATAAACGAAGCTGTCTTCCTGACGAATGTCAGGATCTTTTCTGCTCAAAACAAACAAGTGTCAGTTGTCCCTGTTGTATTTCGTACAACGGTCGTATAGCCAGGCGCTCATCAGGTTTGCAGTGCGGGCTAAGGCAGCAGCTATTTTTTGCTGCGCTGAGAGTGATGAAGGGAGTTGGCGGAATAAAACCACCTTTTTGATAGCGGTAGATGGCGTAGCCACTCAGCCTCGCTTTATGCGTTGCTTTTGGTGTGTGCCATGAAAGCACATCCGTCGCACGATTATAGCGTGCACGTGGTATATGCGGCAGCTGCAACATCTGCTGTGGCTCTTTGACAGCTACCGACTGGCTTTTTTTATAGACCGGTTTGCGGCCGCAACTGCTGAGGAGGAGTGTCAGAAAAAAGAGTGGTGCAAGAAGGGTTCTCATTCCTAAGAATCGGTCTTATCAGCATCATCAGAGCTGTCAGTTTTTTCTTCCGCAGGTTTCTCTTCTGGGGTTTCTTCTTTGCTCTCTTCAGCCTCTCCAGCTGGTTGTGTCATTTTTGACTCAACACTATTTGGCTGCATGGCGCCGGCACTTTCGTGCGGCTTGATGAAGATCATGATGAACTCATCAGCGGCGCGACGAATGTTGGCCGCAGCTTCATCAGTGAGATTACCAGTCTTTTCAATAGAGGCGTATGTTTTTGGATACATCTCTTGCAAGTACGACGCAAATTGACGGGCAAAGGTGTTGATCTGCTTGATTTCAAGGCGATCCAAGTACGATTCCTTCAGCAAGAACAGAAAAACCACTTCCTCAGAGAGAGAGTAGGTTGCGTGCAGATCTTGCTTCAGGAGCTGGACGGCACGTTTACCACGATCGATAGCACGTTGACTGGTCGCATCAAGCTCGGAACCAAACTGCATAAAGGCAGCCAGTGATTCGTACTGAGCTAACTCTAGCTTGAGTGAGCCGGCAACTTTCTTCATCGCTTTGGTTTGTGCGGCACCACCAACACGAGACACTGATAAACCAACATTAATAGCCGGACGAATACCGTTATTAAAGAGGTTGGTATCAAAGAAGATTTGTCCGTCGGTAATCGAAATCAAGTTGGTAGCAATATAGGCAGATATATCATCACTTTGTGTTTGAATGATTGGCAACGCCG
>JASFWT010000121.1:0-3101 GCA_050049075.1 Candidatus Babelota bacterium
GGTTTCAAAATCAATGCTACCGTTGGTGACGGTCCCCACAACGGTTTGCTGCAGGAATGGTGAAAAAGAAAGGAGACCATGCAGCCAACACAGTGGCGTCGTGAACAGGGTGGCAAAGAGCCAGTTTACCGTGTTTTCAAGAGCGTTACTCAGCCAAAATACGCTGGTAAGGGTGAAGGCGAGAACACCGATGGCAATCAGAGGGCCCCAGACGGGATGCAGCGTGAGCGTTGCCAGGTACTCCCAGGGCCGCTTTATCCGTGGCTTAGTGTGTTGTACCTCAGCCATGATGGTCTCTATTTTTTTCGCATCAGGCTGGGTGACGTCCGTTGGATGGGGGCCGGTACAGGTTGCTTGGCAGCAGGTGTGGGCGCTTTGCTCGCCGCACCACTCGGGACGCGTGGCAAGCACGGTCCGTGTTAACGCGGTGCGCAGTGCTGCCATACCATGACCAGTAACGGCAGTAGTGGGAATAACCGGCGCGCTGAGGTGTCGTATTAATGCTTTGGTATCTATGGTAATGCCGTGATAGTGCGCTTCATCGCTCATGTTTAGCGCAATAATCATTGGGCGCCCCAACTGCGCAAGCTGCAGCGTTAAATACAGATTTCGTTTGAGGTTGGTGGCATCAAGCACATTAATAATGAGGTCGGCATGTTCGATGACAAACTGCGTGCCGCGACGAGAGGTTTCACTTTGCTCGGTGAGCGAGTAGACACCGGGAACATCGATGAGTTCAAAGACTTTAGAGCTATTTTTGTTGTCACCCTGGCTTGTCCAGGGTCCATTTACCTCTAATACACCGCGAGTAACAGATAGCGTTGTGCCGGGAAAGTTGCCCGAAACAACTTTAGTGCCGGTAAGGCGAGAAAAAAGAGCGCTTTTACCCACGTTGGGGTTGCCGACAAGTACAACGCGATGCAGTGTGTTCATAGTATCTATTTTAGATAAGGGTCCTAAAAAGAAGGCTACCAGTATAGTAGCTTGATTAGGTTTGTCATCAGCACCCTTGCAATTGAGCTTCTTTTTCCAGTACCGTTCCGCCGCTATGTGTACAGTTTACCCCCAAAGGAGTTCTTGTATGATCAGACGAATAGTATTGTTAGCGCTGGCGCTGTCCACCGGTTTTTCTTCGATAATAATGGCAGTAAATACTCCTCCGAGGAGTTCTTCTGCAGCTACTGATACACCGCCTCCATCTCCATCTTCATCAGGTGATAGTAGCCCCGCAAAAGCCACGACAGGTTTTGGTAAGCGTCTACTTACGCCAATCAAAAATTACTGTGTCACAGAAAATGCGCCACGTGCCGCGGGACATGCAGCATTAGCATGGACATCTATTGCGTTTTGGGTGCTCTCCAAGCACCACAAGACAGTGGAAGCGGCCGGTCTGCACGTTAAGCAAGTAGAAGAATGGGTAGCGGCTTATCTAAGCAATGAGATGACAACCAGTGGCAGCTCCATGAGCAAGTCTGCTGTGGTGCACCGTATTAACGATGCGATTGCAGCGGCTCAGAAGGTTAAATCATCAGCATTGAGCTCTGGGGTGACCACACCACTTATGTTTGGCATTATTACCTGTGTGTCTGCATTCTTCGCTAAAAAGTTTGGTGCGCCACAGGATTACAACGCGCAGTACTTTGGTGCGGTTGTTGGTGGTTTTACTACCCTCATTTTGACTATCATCGCCGCGATTCGTGGCGGTCAGGTTGGCGGCGCAATTAAAGAGCTGCGTGCATTGCGTGATGCGGTTCAGGCCGATGACAACATGATGAGCTTTAATGGCCCAAGTCCTTCGCAAGAGCGTATTCGCGCAGCATTGGGCAAAATAGGCGCCATTGGCAATACCGGTAGCACCACCGCAATGCAGATAGTGACTGTCCTTGGTGGTCTGACCATGTCGTGGTCGCAAGGGAAATACGGCCAAACTGAATAGCACTAACTCACGTTTTTTCACGAATGCAGCCCTCTCTTGCGTTCATAGAAATCCTCATCCTATACTGGCGACATCGTAAAAAAGATGTCGCCAGGAAGGATGATACATGCATAAGCGCTCTCCCTTTTTCTTACTATTACTCGCCGTTTTTAGCGGTATTTTTTCTGTTCAGGCACGTCGTCCACGCGCCGCACAACAACACATTATTACCCCATCGGTAGATCCCGCTATTGCGCAGCTTGCCGACCAGTATCGTGATATTGATATGGTGGTTGAGAAAGCCAAACGTGATGCGGCGCAAGTGCAGCGTGAAGCAGAACGCACCGTTGTTGAGGCGAATAACCGTGCTGAGCGACGACAAAGTCGCATGTCTCGTCGCAAAGAAGAGATACTTCGTCGTGAGCGTGAGCGTAAAGCGGTTGCCGAACGCAAGGCACGTGAGCGCGCCGAGCGTATTCGCAAGGAAGCAGAAGCGGAGTCGCTGCGTATTATTCAAGACGCGGAAAAACGTGCGCTAGATCTGCGCAACAAGTTAGAAGCGCAAGAGCAATACGATCGCGCAAACAGTAAGCCGGCGATTACCAGTGAATGGCAGCGAGAGGTGCAGCGCGAGTTTGCTAGCGACTCGGCGTTCATGAAACAAATCATTATTGAAGGCGAAACCAGTCGCCTTGAAAAACAAGACTTTATCGCACTCTTTGATGAACAGGAAAAATGGTTTGTCGAGCAGGTAAACGACACAGAGCATTTCTTTGATGAGTCATATAAAGCGGTCATGCGTAAGAAAAATGCGCTGGCGGTTCTGGTTGATGCCCAGCGCCAAGCCGATGAACTGTTGGCAGAGCTAGTGCACGAGCACCACCTTTCTGATGAGGCCCATCAGCAGCTTCGTGTAGCGGCATTGTATGAAATTAATGATTACTTGCAGCGCGAAGATAAGCGCGAGGTGTTTATTGCCAGTGATGTGGTTCGTACGCTGGTCGCAACTGTTGCTGAGCAAGCGGTGCCGGGCTACAAGACGGTAAAAATTACGACCGAAAAAGAAGAAATAGAAAAACTAGAGCAGCGGGTGGCGGAGCTTGAGGGTGGCTATTCTGAGGGGCCAGATGATGCAGGACAAGACAGCATGACAGCCGACGAAGATTCTTCACCGGACGCGATACAG
>JASFWT010000122.1:0-3078 GCA_050049075.1 Candidatus Babelota bacterium
AATAGCGAAGTGCACCACTAGGATGTCTAAGTGGGGAGTTAAGGTCAATGACCTTTGCAATAATGTCAAAAGCCTTGCGGCTCGTATGGGCCAAGTGGTCGCGTAGCGTTGGTTCTTAATCGCCGTTTTGTGGTGCCACTTGTTCTTCGTGAAAATTAGATTACGCCTACTTGTGAAAAAAGCAACTGGGGTACCTTGAGTTTTAGGTCGTCATTAGATCCTGAAACAAGTTCAGGATGACAGGCGGGCCGGTCTATACACCGGCCCGCTTCTTCTATATGCTAAAAGCCTTATAGAAAAAGGCTTTTATGACACTTGACTGCACTATTGTTCTGCTGGGCGCCACCGGTGACCTCAGCAGGCGAAAACTCATTCCCGCACTCTACCAGCTTCTCAAAGACAAAAAGGTTACGCGCTGCGCTCTTGTTGGTGTTTCTTTAGAGCCGGGCAGCGCTTCCGACATGCTACAGGCGGCTCGTTCTCACATCGATGATCTTGATGAGGGGGTATGGCAGGAGTTGGTTGATCATGCTGCGTATCTCGCCGGTGATTTTCACGACGCACACACTTACCAACGTCTTGCCGCCATGCTTGATGACATCGAAAAAAAGCACCAGCTGGGCAACAATCGTCTCTTTTATCTCGCAACCATGCCAGAACACTTTGCTACTATTACGCAGCAGCTATCAGCGCACGACATTGTGCCGCACCGCAGCAAGCTGCAGCCGCAGCAGGGGTGGCGTCGCGTCGTGTATGAAAAGCCATTTGGCGCCGATGGGATGTCTGCCGATGCCATTAATGCCGCCATTCATAATGTTTTTGATGAGTCACAGGTCTTTCGTATCGATCACTACCTGGGTAAGGAGCTGGTGGGCAACATTGCGGTGCTGCGCTTTGCTAACCGTTTGTTTGAGCCGTTGTGGCGCGCAGAGCATATCGAGCAAGTCCAAATCATTGTAAATGAGAATGATGGTATTGGTTCACGAGGTCGCTACTACGACAAGTATGGTGCGCTCAAAGATATGGTACAAAACCATCTTTTTCAGTTGATGGCGTTGGTTGGTATGGAGCCACCACGAACATTGTGTGGTGAGGAAATTAGAGCAGCAAAAGCCGCTGTCTTATCGCGTGCACGTATCGATGATGTGGTGTGTGGACAGTATGAAGGATATCAAGGTGAACAATTTGTACGGCCGGGCTCTCGTACCGAAACCTTTGCGGCGCTGAAAGTCTCGATTGAGAACGAGCGTTGGCGCGGTGTACCATTCTTTTTAAAAACCGGTAAGCAGTTGTATGAGCGTCATGCCAGTATTCACATTTTCTTTAAGCCAGCAACAGGTGTATCGGGGTATCGTGGCAGTGAGACGACCAATGTGCTGACGCTACAGATTGAGCCAAACGAAGGGTTTGCGCTGCAGCTGAATGCAAAAATGCCGGGCAGCAATCGACAGGTGACACCCATCAGTATGAGCTGGAGTCACCATGCCGTCTTTGGCTACAACACGCCGCAATCGTATGAAAGCCTCTTGATAGATGCGCTGCGTGGAGATCAGTCGGTGTTTGTGCGTTTTGATGAAATTGCGCATTCATGGGAGCTGCTAGAGCAGTATGACTGCGGCAGTGTTGAGCGAGAAATCTATGCACGTGGTGGGCGCGGTCCCGCCTCTTTACCATCTTTTGAAAAACAACACAATATGGAGTGGCAGCGATGAAGACGTTGGGAATTATAGGACTCGGGCGTATGGGCAGTGGTGTAGCACGTCGCTGCGCACGTGCTGGTGTTACGGTATATGGCTATGATCCACACGTTGTAGCGGTTGAAGGCGTGACGGTCGTAAGCTCTATTAAAGAGCTACTGCAGCATGTCGAGGTCATTTTATTATTGGTGCCTGCGGGCGATGCGGTTGACGAGGCGCTGGCAGAGATTATTGTGGCACGGGCAACGAGTGAGGGGGCTGCGGAGAAGCAGCCGCCTATCATCATCGATGGTGGTAACAGCTGGTACAAAGACTCGCTTCGCCGCCACGCATTGCTGACACAAGATCAGCTTTCCTTTTTGGATATGGGTATTTCTGGTGGGGTGCATGGAGAGAAAGATGGCTTTTGTGTGATGGTAGGCGGTAACACGCAGGCCTTTGCAGAGGTAGAACCGTTGCTGCGCATTATAGCGGCACCAAACGGTGTCGTGCATACCGGTACCGCCGGCTCGGGACATTACACCAAGATGGTACACAACGGTATTGAGTATGGCATCATGCAGGCGTACGCCGAGGGAGCGCATTTACTGAAAGAGGGCGCGTATCCAAACCTGGATTTGCCCGCAATTACGCAAGCGTGGCATCATGGCAGCGTGATACGTTCCTGGTTGTTACAGCTGCTGCATGAAAGTGTGAGCGATACCGAGCTGTTGAAAAAAACAAGTGGCGTGATTCATGAAAACGGTACCGGGCGCTGGACGGTGCAGGAAGCAAAAGATCGCAAAGTACCCGTAGCAACGATTGAAGCGGCGCTGGCAAAACGTGCCTGGTCTCGTGAAAGTGGCGGTGATTTTGCGTCACTCATAGTGGCGTTGCTGCGGAATAAGTTTGGCGGACATGCGCTGGAGAAGAAAGAGGCGATGGACTGTGAAGAACATGATAGACAGCGTCACCCTCTTGAGGGTCAACTGGATGCTCAAGAGCATGACAAAGAGATTAACCTGTGAAAATCATCGACATCAGTTGGCCGATCTCGCCGGCGATGACCACCTACAAAAACAATAAACCCATCACTATTAGGCAACATAAAACAATGGCGGTTGATGGTGTCGCCGATTCTTCTATTTCGATGAATATGCATACCGGTACGCACATCGATGCACCGGCACATTTTATCGAGGGGGGTGCCACGATAGAGCAGCTTGATTTGCAGCAGTGCAATGGGTGGTGTCGCGTGATTGAGGTGACTAGCAAGTCTTTTTCGGGCTTGACCCGGGACCCTGCCATGCTAGGCCCCGGGTCAAGCCCGGTGATTAGATCAGCCATGACCGCTGCAGACCTGGTACCTTACGCACCGCAGCGTGGTGAGCGCTTACTTCTT
>JASFWT010000012.1:0-10147 GCA_050049075.1 Candidatus Babelota bacterium
TCATATCTTCTCAACCTTTTTTATACGAATTCGGCGCTTTTTTCTTACGATCGATAGCGCGTTTTGATACGTCCCTTATCTTTGTCATACGGTGACATTTCAACAGCCACCCGATCCCCCGGCAACAATCTGATATAGTTCATCCTCATTTTACCTGAAACATGAGCTAAAACCAAGTGGTTTTCTGCGATTCTTACCTGAAAGACTGCATTCGGAAGGACTTTTTCCACAATTCCGTCGATAACCAGTACCGTCGGTTCGCTTTTTTCTGCGTTACGAACTTTACGCTCGACTCGATTTCGTTTGTCATTCCGATTATTTTTTCTCTTCATACACTTTCTTTCGTCGCGTCTTGCCGCGTCAAAATTTCAACACCAGTCGCTGTTACCACCACCGTATCTTCAACATGCGCCGACAAGCCACCGTCAACAGTGTTTACCGTCCACCCATCTGCTTGAACTTTAACCGCGTAATGCTTTTCGGTAATCATTGGCTCAATCGCCAATGTCATACCAGGCCTTAGAAGTGGTCCTTCACCAGGCTTGCCAAAGTTTGGCACCTGAGGGTCTTCGTGCAAACTACGCCCAATACCGTGGCCAACAAAGTCACGAAGGACACCAAACCCTGCCGCCTCAACAACCTTCTGAATGGCTGCAGAAACATCGGAAAGTGGTGTACCCGGCTTTACTAATGTCAAACCAGTATCAAGTGCCTCTTGTGCCACCTCGCGCAAACGATGCGCTACCGGTTTTGCCTTACCGACAACAAAGGTGCGCGCCATGTCAGCGCAATACCCTTTATATGAACCAACGACATCGATAGACACCATGTCGCCATCGGTAATTACTATAGAGTCACTTGGCACACCATGCACCACTGTTTCATTCACCGAAATACAACTGGCATGACGGTATCCCGCATACCCTTTGCAAACCGGTTGCAACCCATGAGCACGAAGCTCTTTTTCAATATAAGCATCAAGCGTAGCAGTGGTCACCCCGGGCGCAATCATTTCACCCGCTCTTGCCACAATACGTGATACCTGTTGACCGGCAGTACGCATCGCAGCAATAGCCTGCTTATTCTTAATCTTGATCACTCGCTAGCTCCCTGATTGCTCAGTCAGCACACGATTGAACTGGGTAAACATATCAGCATGCGCAACACGCTCGACATTAAACGTAGTCACCAACGTATTGGTTTCCTTGTATGCATCAAGCAATGCTACTCTATTTTGTTCGTATACTTGCAGGCGTCTTTTTATAACCGCTTTCTCATCATCACTTCGCTGTAATAACGCACTACCACATTTGGTGCATGCGCTTATGGAAGCGGTGCTGCCACCCGGGTAGACATGCGCACACGTAACGTTGCTGCATATCATCCGTGATGTGAGACGATCGATTACCGTCTGCAAAGAAATTTCAAAAAATACTACACGTGACGTGTATTCAGGTGCATATTTCGCCAGCATCTCATGCCAGTGATGCACCTGAGGTGCCGTACGTGGATATCCATCAAGCAAAAGAGTTTTATATTTCAGGTCTACACCCTTCAGCCACTCTTCTACCATACGGCTAATTAAATCATCAGGAACAAGCTGGCCTTGAGAGATGTAACCATCAAGCTCTTTACCCAGCTCTGATTCCTCGCGAATGTGTGTGCGACACATGTCTCCAGTAGAGAGGTACGCAATATCACGTTTCTCTCTCCATGACTGAGCCACCGTACCTTTACCAGCACCGGGAGGCCCCAAAAATAACACTGCTTCTTTATGTCCCATATACCGCACCTGTATCATAACTATTAACGACCGAGCCGCCCTTTAAGGCGCCCTGAAGACAAAAAGCCTTCATACTTACGCTCGATCAAGTATGACTCTATCTGCGCAGAAACATCCAGCGCCACACCAACGACAATTAACAAACTCATACCATCAAACATGACCGGCAATACGTTTGAACTTGCTACCGCTCGTGGAGCTACCGCCATAGTGGCAAGATAGATAGAGCCGGGTAAACAAACACGGTCAAGAAGATACTCAAAGAACTCTGCAGTTTTACGCCCAGGACGCACACCAGGAATGAAACCACCAGACTTGCGAATGTTATCTGCAAGTTGGCTTGGATCAAAGATGAGCGCAGTGTAGAAATATGCAAAGATAATAATTAATACCGAAGTCAAAGCCCAGTTCATTGGCGAGTAATGATCCAATGCTTGTGCAATAACGTCAGCAACCCAGAAACCCTTCAGGGTAAAGTTGGTTACCATCATGATCATACTCATAATCGAACCGGAGAAAATAACCGGAATAATAGATGCTGAGTTGAGCTTGAATGGTATATAAGAACTTTGCCCTCCGTAGACACGGTTGCCAACAACCTTACGCGCATAGTGCACAGGGACACGACGCTCACCTTTTTCAAGGAAAACGATGCAGGCAATAACCGCAACGGTCAGTGCAACCACGAATACTGCTTTCAAAGGATCATCCGTACCAAGCTGCACGCCATTTACCAGTTTAAAAACAGCGCTCGGCAAGCCAGCAATAATACCGGCAAAAATAACCATAGAACTACCGTTACCAATACCATGACTGTTGATTTGCTCACTCAACCACATAATGAAGAGTGCGCCAACACAGAGAATAAATGTAGTACTTATACGGAACCACCAACCAGGAACCAATGCGAGGTTTACTTGATTTTCAACCAACATAGCACCACCAAATCCCTGCATCACACTGACAGCAAGAGCTAGGTAGCGGGTATATTGATTAATTTTTTGTCTGCCGTAAGCACCCTCTTTTGACAGTTGCTCGAGCGACGGAATGGTAACCGACAAAATCTGCATCATAATAGAGGCATTAATGTACGGCATCATACCAAGTGAGAAGATCGAGAACTGTTTCAACGCACCACCTGAGAACAGGTTCATGTATGCCATGAAACCTGAGCTCGCAAAGTTTGCGGTGAACTGGCTCAACACGTGTGTGTTAATACCAGGAATAGGAATGTGTACACCAAACCTATAGACAGCTAATACGGCGAAGGTGAAGAACACCTTGCGCCGCAATTCAGGAACTAAAAAAATATTTTTAAAATTACGTAGCTGAACTATCACTACTCATCTCCTTGACTAATTGGACACTACCACCAGCTTTTTCAATATGTGCCTGTGCCCCCTTAGTGCACGCGTGAACGTTAATCGTCAGCGCTTTTGACAATGAACCATTGCCCAAGACTTTGATCATAACATTACGTGCTTTCTTGATGAGTCCCACCTCACGCAATGTTGCCATGTCGACAACACTGCCGGCTTCAAAGCGACGCTCAAGTTCGCCCAAAGCTATGCAAGAGTATTCCGTGCGGAAACGATTTTTAAAACCGCGACGTGGTAAACGACGAGTCAATGGCATCTGTCCACCTTCAAAAAAGGCAGGAGTACTTGATTTGCCACCTGAACGCGCACGTTGTCCCTTGTGTCCACGTCCTGACGTGCCGCCGCGGCTACCGCCACGACCGCGACGTTTGCGATCTTTACAAAGTGATTCGAGATTATTAAGCTCCAACATTGCTGCCCTCAATAAGTTCGGCAACTGTCTTGCCACGCAATTTCGCTAGGTGACCTGCGCTACGCAGACTGCCAAATGCGGCAAACGTTGCTTTTGCTACGTTTTGTGGATTTGATGAACCAATAGACTTGGCCAAAATGTCTTTAATACCAGCAGCTTCAAAGATGGTACGCATTGCGCCACCAGCAATAATACCAGTACCTTTTGTTGCGCCACGCAGTACAACTTTGCTTGCGCCATACTCACCGACAATAGTGTATGGAATGGTGTCGTTGAAACGAGGAACCGTTACCAGTACTTTGCGAGCGCGTTTGAACGCTTTAGCAATAGCGGTTGAAACCTCACGGCCTTTACCCAAAGCAAGACCAACTTTACCATTTTTATCACCTACGACTACCAGAGCAGAGAAACCAAAGCGACGACCACCGCGAACAACTTTTGCCACACGACGAACATTCAGCAATGTTTCTACGAACTCAATCGACTCAGCGTTTTTTTCAGTAGCGTTATTTTGTCGTAATTTCTTTTCGTTTGCTTCCATTTTTTTCCCTTACAGCTGAACGCCGCTTTCACGTAAGCCATCGGCAATAGCCTTTACGCGTCCGTGGTAGCGGTAGGAACCACGATCGAAATACACAGGTCCTACGCCCTGCTCAACAGCACGCTTACCAAGTTCAAGACCAACTTGTTTTGCTTGTGCTACTTTGTCGCCATCTTTGCTTGTTAATGAAGCAGAGTTGTGACAGAGAATTGTTTTGTGTGCCGCATCGTCGACGATCTGTACATAGACATCTTTGTTACTACGGAACACGCTTACGCGTAGCTTACCACTGCGGTTAACCAGCTTAAGATGGTTACGCACACGATGCGTACGACGCGTCTTTCTTTTTTGTAATGTTAGTTGAATGCTCACGACTTACCCTACGTTATGCTTTTGTTTTACCAGCTTTTCGTATGATGACTTCGCCGTCCAACATAATCCCCGTACCTTTATAAGGCTCCGGTGGACGAATGGAGCGAATCGCATCACACACATTTCCTACGACAAATTTGTCAGCACCCTTCACTACGATCTTTTGACCAGTCTTATCGATATCAACAGCGATACCTTTTGGCAGTTGATATTCAACCTTGTGACTGTAACCAATAGAGAAGACGATTTTTTGACCGCTCAACTGACCTTTGTAACCCAAGCCGACTAGCTTTACGAGTTGTTCAAAGCCAGTCGCTGCACCTTTAACTTTGTTAGCGATCAACGCACGGTGCAACCCCCAAACCATACGGTTTGTACGAGTGTTCTCTGTCACTCCAACAGTTACCTGATTGTCAGCAACAGCAACCGTGACTGCGGCAGGAACCTCGTGAGTAAACTCAGCGTTCTTACCTTTAATGGAAACGGACTGACCTGAAACAGTAACAGTTACGCCAGCGCAATCAATGGGCTTTCTTCCGATTTTTGACATACTCAGCTCCTACCACACTGTGCAAATGACTTCGCCACCAACCGACTGCTTCTTAGCTTGCTTGTCAGTGATAACGCCGCTACTGGTGGAAAGGATAGAAATACCCAGGCCACTAATAACCGGTTTGATGTTTTTCATTTTTGAGTACTGACGCAAACCTGGCGTACTTACTCGCTTGATTTGATGAATCGCAGACTCACCGTTCATGTATTTAAGGTGAACAGTGATACGCGCTTGCGGCTTGACGTCTGCGTCTACTTCGTAGTCACGAATAAAGCCTTCTTCTTTCAATACTTTTGCAATTGCAACACGCATACGAGAACTTGGTGCATTGACCAGACGCTTTGAAGCTTGAATCCCGTTACGAATGATAGTGAGGAAATCCCCGATTTGATCTGACATTTTTATTTGCTCCCGCTTTTATCTACCAGCTTGCTTTCTTTACACCAGGCAATCGCCCCTCAAGCGCATACTTACGAAAGCAGATACGGCAAGTACCAAACAATCTCATGTATCCACGTGGTCGCCCACACAATCCACAGCGATTACGCTGACGAGTGGAAAACTTCGGTGCCTTATTTGCTTTTTCAATTAACGCTTTACGTGCCATATGTGCCAGTCTCCACTATGATTTAAAGGGCATATTAAAAGATTTCAGAAGCGCATGCGCATGCTCATCGGTTGTCGCGGTGGTGTGAATAGAAATGTTCATACCACGAGCGCCATCAACCACATCGTAATCAACTTCAGGAAAGACCATCCAGTCTTTTATGCCGAGGTTGTAGTTACCACGTCCATCAAACTTCTTGTTAACGCCATGAAAGTCGCGCACACACGGCAGCGCCAAGTTGATCAACTTATCCAGGAAGTTGTACATATTATCGCCACGCAGAGTAACAGCAACACCAATTGAAGCGCCCTCACGCAGCTTAAAGCCAGCGATTGAGCGACGAGCCTTGGTCTTGACCGCAGTTTGGCCAACAATTTTCTCGATGATCTCTTTAACCTGCGTCAAAACCTTTGAATCGTTCACCGACTCTTTTACGCCAGTATTGATAACGATTTTTTCAATACGTGGCACCTGCATAACATTTGCAAGGCTCAGGTCTTTTTTCAACGAGGTTTTAATAGTTTCTTTGTACAACGTTTCTAAGCGCGACTTCATACTTGTTCTCTACTGTTTAAAATGGTTGCCCTTAAAAGGGTTGTCCCGAGCGAACACTTACGCGAACTCGTTTACCATCTTCGGTCATACGAGAACGCACACGCGTTGGCTTTTTGGTTTCAGGACATACTGGCATCACGTTGCTTATCGCGATGTACGCCTCTTCTTTTACAATCTTGCCTTTCTCACCACGAGCCTTTGGTTTCATGTGACGAGTAATGACATTAATTCCTTTGACCAGCACCTTATTCTTCTCAAGGTCCAGGTTGAGTACTACGCCCTCTGCACCTTTGTCCCTGCCTGAAATTACTTGTACCTGATCGTTTTTTTTAATGCGCTGTATCATAGTAACTCCTTACAATACCTCTGGCGCCAAAGAAACGATCTTCATGTAGCCACTGGCACGCAGTTCACGTGCAACAGGACCAAAGATACGTGTACCAAGCGGCTGACCATCTTTGTTAACAATAACTGCTGCATTGTCACCAAAGCGTATATAGGTACCGTCTGCGCGACGAATCTCCTTACGCGAGCGAACAATAACAGCATGGTGCATTTCACTTTTTTTAACTGTCGCACCAGGCGTTGCTTTTTTAACCGTCACTTTGACAATCTCACCAAGACGCGCAAAGCGCTTGCCGGTGCTGCCGGTTACGTTAATAACCATAGCTTTCTTTGCACCTGAGTTGTCTGCTATTTCGAGCATGCTAAATTTTTGTATCATGCGGCGCCCTTCTTCGCTTTTACAACACGCTGCAACTGCATGTGCTTTGTGCGAGAAAGTGGACGGGACTCAACAATTTCAACAACGTCGCCAGCTCTGGCTTCATTTGCTTCGTCGTGAGCTTTGTATTTTTTGAAGGTACGGATAACCTTACCAATGGTTGCATGCTTGAACTTACGTTCAACTTTAACCACGATAGTTTTATCCATAGCAGCGGAGACAACGACGCCTGAAACGGCGCGTTTTTGCCGTGCTTGTGTTTTTTGATCTTTTACTTCAGTCATCTTATTCACCACTGTTTGTGCCGTTTTCTACCGACGTATGTGCTTGAGTTGAGTTCATTTGCGTCAACAAACGAGCTACATCTTTTCGCAGCTTCTTAAACTGAGATGAGTCCTTCACCTGACCGCTACCGGCAGTCAGCTTAAGATTGAAAAGCTCTTTTCGTTTTCCTGCTACTTCTTTTGCAAGCGCTGTCATATCAACTGCTGTCATTTTGTTTCCTTACTGCTGCTCTGCCGCTGCTGCTTGTTGATCAGCACGCGCTACAAAACGAGTTTTGATCGGCAGCTTGTGCGCTGCACCATGCAAAATCTCTTTTGCACGAGCACGATCAACACCATTAATCTCGATGATCATACGACCACGCTTTACTACTGAAACCCAGAACTCTGGACTTCCTTTACCTTTACCCATACGAGTTTCGGCAGGCTTCTTGGTTACTGGCTTGTGTGGAAATACACGCAAGAACAGACGACCAATCTTTTTAATCTGACGGCTTGTTGCCATACGCATCGATTCAATCTGACGCGAGGTAACCCAGCCTGGTTCTACAGCAACAAGGCCGTATTCACCAAATTCAACGGTACGCGCACCCTTGGAGAGGCCTTTCATGCGACCGCGATGAACCTTGCGGTATTTAACCTTTTTCGGCATCAACATGATTACTTACTCCCTTTGGTATACTCGCCGCGGCAAATCCATACCGATACGCCAATAATGCCGTAGGTTGTCATTGCCTCAACTTTTGCATGGTCAACATCAGCACGCAGCGTGTGCAGCGGCACAGAACCAAGGCGCAGCCATTCGCTTCGCGCAATCTCGCTACCAGCCAGACGACCGGAACAACAAATCTTGATTCCTTTTGCGCCAGCTTTCATAGCAGCTTGACCAGCACGCTTCATAAGGCGCTTGTAGCCAGCACGACGCTCAATTTGGCTTGCGATGCTTTGCGCAACAAGCTCAGCGTTCAACTCTACTTGCTTAACTTCTTGAACAGAAACGTCTACTGGTTTACCGAATTCCTGTGAAAGCTCAGCGCGCAGTGCATCAATTTCTTGTCCTTTACGGCCGATGACCAAACCGGGACGAGCAGAGTGCAACTCTACACGAATGCTTTCACCAGCTTTTTCAATGATTACGTCAGCGATCTCAGCGCGCTCAAGGCGCTTCTTGAGATACTTACGAATTTTGAAATCTTCCAGAAGATTTTCGGCGTATGAACTTTTTGCGAACCAGCGAGCAGTCCAGTCTCTGTAGACGCCTACTCGAAAGCCAATTGGATGAACTTTTTGTCCCACACTACACCTCGCGCTTGCTGTTAATTTTTTTCACTACGATAGACAAATGGCTCATCCGTCGTTTTTGTGGAGATACACGTCCCTGTGCCGTTGGCTTGAAGTACCTCTGTACCGGCCCCTGGTCAACGCGAACTTCAGCGATTGCCACTTGAGCCATGTCGGTGATCGATGCATCAGCCTGTTTTGCATTATGATACGCTGAAATCAACGTTTTAGCAATAGGAACGGTGCGTTTTACCGGCTGCGCTTGCAACCAATTAACCGCGCGCTCTACATTGCAGCCACGAATGCCATCGGCATACGCGCGCAATTTCATTGGAGAGATTCGAATATTCTTACTTATTGCTTGTGCACACATAGTTTCCTACTTTCCTGCCTGACGCTGACCACTATGCATACGGAACGTACGTGTCGGCGCAAATTCCCCAAGGGCATGGCCAACCATATTTTCAGTTACATACAGTGAGAAAAACTTCCGCCCATCATGAATAGCGATGGTCTGTCCAACAAAGTCGGGTGTGATCATACTTGATCGGCACCATGTTTTAATGACTTCGCGCTTACCTGACTGCTTAATCTTTTCAAGCTTTTTAAGCAGAGACGGCGCAACGTGAGGTCCTTTTTTAATTGATCGCGTCATAGCGTTATCCTCTTTCTACCTACCGGCGTCGTGTAATAATGAAGCGGCTACTATTCTTCTTTTTCTTACGAGTTCGTGTGCCCTTAGAGCCTTTACCCCATGGAGATTGAGGGTGCGAACCAGACTTGGAACGACCTTCACCACCACCATGTGGGTGATCTACCGGGTTCATCGCCATACCGCGAACGGTTGGACGGAAGCCACGATGACGAACACGACCAGCTTTACCGATCGACATGTTGCGCCATTCAGCCTTACCCAGCACACCAACAGTTGCCCAGCAGTTGAGGTGCACACGTCGCATTTCACCAGACGGTACACGTAAGATTGCCATCTCACCTTCTTTAGAAACTAACTGGATTGAGGTACCAGCACTACGCGCCATTTTACCACCCTGCATAGGAGTGAGCTCGACGTTGTGCACGGTGAAACCAACAGGAATACTGCGCAGAGGCAGTGCATTTCCTACTTTCACGTCTACATCAGTACCTGCCATTACTGTATCACCAACAACTAAGCCTTCAGGACGAAGAATATATGCCTTCGCGCCATTCAAGTAGGTGATCAGTGCAATATCAACATTACGATTTGGATCATACTCTATCGCCGTTACTTTACCGGGGATATCTCGGTGCAAGCGCTTGAAATCGATAATACGATACAAACGAGCAGCACCACCGCCACGGTGGCGAACCGTAATGCGACCGTACGCGTTACGACCAGCTTTACGCGGGAGCGAAACGGTCAAACTTTTCTCTGGACGCTTTTTCGTCAGATCTTTTGTTACAACAAAGGTCTGCGTACGAAGTGAAGCGTTGCGCGGTTTACGCGATACAATAGCCATCTACTTCACCTCTCCTTGTTCGCCCATAGTCTCAAATTGCCCAGGGAAGTCAATGGAGTAACCATCCTTGAGCTTTACGATTGCTTTTTTCTGGCCGGGAGAAGTGAATGGACGACGTCCAAACATCTTGTTTTTGCCAGGTCGGTTAACGATATTG
>JASFWT010000124.1:0-3050 GCA_050049075.1 Candidatus Babelota bacterium
CAAAGCTGAATGCTTGCTGAAACGGCTCCAGACATGAACATCCCCAACACTAGCACCCAGAACATTTTCACTTTGTTGTTCATGAGTCTCTCCTTTAGATAGATAACGGTAATTACGCACCTTTAACAACCTACTCTCCAGCAAAGATAGAACGCATATTCAATGCGCGCATCTTCTCTCTGGAAACAAAGATGCCTTGTCGCGCAAAGGCTTCGGCATTAAAACGAACTTCTTGGTCTCGTGGCAGCGTAACGACCGGTACATCACCTGGCTTCTCACCGCAGCCATCATTAATGCGATAGAGCATATGGGCCATAGTTGGCCCATCACTTGCACCGGTACCACCAACACCTATGCTGGCGCCACGCAACACCGCAATATTGTTTTCAGCGAAAATTGGCGCTCGCTTAGACTCGGCAGCACGCTTAATAGCATCGAAACCGGCAAGTGCCGTTGTATCATTGGTGACCATAACGCCATCACCTTTTTGTAGTAACGGCTCAATAATGTTTTCTAGCTCATTATGCGAAGAAATAGGCACCGGTATAACTTGAATATTACTGTTATCGAACTGGCCGCGCTGCCGATCATTCATACCATAACCAAGGCGAACTAACTCTTCGCTCATAATGTCGCGATCAAATGGTAGCAATACACGCTTTAAATGAGGCACTGTGTCTTTGATACAGGAGACAAACTCTTGGTAATCAATGACGGGCTTTTGAATACCGGTGATCATGCTTTTATTTTTATCACTTGCGGCAAGCGAATCTAGTCGCTTGATATCTAAAACACCACTAAAAATAAGTGGTGCAGGTAAACCATTGTATTCAAAACCTTTGCTGATTGCCTGGGTTGTCCACACACCAGGTGTCAAAATAGTACCAACTTCGCCACTGCGCAAAGTGGGAATAATTTTTTGTCCCATAATCTGTAGCGAGTTCTCTGCTGGCAAAAAAACAATGTCAGGCATTTCATCGGGGGTAAGCACTTGCTGCAGGCGCATGCTCATATCGAAGACCGCGCTCATCTCATTGAAGTTATCACTATGCGAAAGAACACAATAAATGGGTTTTTGTTTGTTTTTGGAGTACGACTGACGCCAGCGCAACAACTGCGAGCCTGCAACGTCAACTTGCGTCGAGAAAGAATCGTCTTTGTTTATTTTAAGAAGACTCTTCAGGTGATTCTTAATCGTATTAATTATTTTCATGTGGGTCCTTATGTGTGTAAGTGCTGTACTCATCAGTCATCACGTGTCGACAAATATATATTGTTCCCCCGGAAAAACAAGACTGATTGCATCAAAGAACAAATAAGTCGCTACTTATTTCGACCCTATAAAGAGCAATTCACATATAAAAGCCAGGCCCCCTGTCCATCCCACCCATGTCTAAACAGAGGGCCTTCGAGCAGATAGCTACGAACGCAGTTATCTACTCGGTAGCGAGTGCACAGACAATGCACTCAGTACGACGCTTTGTATGTGCTGTGTCATGATGTTATTGAAGAGAATAACGCTCTGAATAAGAACGACAAGGGGGTAATTTTTTCTTTTTTATCATGCCCAAGAACACCCAATCCTGTCTTCCTGACGCATGTCATGATCTAATGCAAAATAATGAACAAGTAAAAAAAGAGTCGATGGCACCCAGTAGTTGATGTGCCATTGCCTCGTGATTGTTATTTAAAGTCATTGCGCACTGGTTCCTGAAACAAGTTCAGGATGACAAACCTATGGATTCAGGATAACAGGCTGGTAATAACTAAAAACTACGCCACTCAAGAATAGGTTCAACGTCGCGATAGTCCCGAAAAAGAGGCTCTGATGCATACAAACCGTAGCACTGCGGCAACGTGATAGATTCAAATAATTTAAGCGCACCAATAAAATCTTCTTGGTTGCTACGACGCAACGCAAGGTCGGCGTCACCATCTTTGGCAATCATCTCGAGCGTCGCTAACATGCGCAGGCACAGCTGCACACCAGGGCGCTGTTCTGGTGCAATTTCATGAATTGGTGCTCGTGAGTCGGGCTTAATCCCGCCCCATGAGTCACGTTCTCGCTTACGTGGCGTTGGTAAATCGGCGCGATAGCGACCATTCTGCTTTGCTTCATGTTTTATCTGGTCTAATAGGTACTTTGTCTGCCACGTATCAGCAGCGACTTTTTCCGCAACCTTTTCGGTCGGCATAATATGCTCTTCACCCACCTCACTATGGAAGGTAGCACACACTCTACTCACTTGCGGCTTATCAAAATAGTAGTAGTTCTCTTTGTCCTTTTCTTGAATTTCGTGTCCCCAAGCAAAAACACCCTGATTGGTATGTGGCACACAGCTCCAGTCGGTCAAATAGAGTTTATTTTCAAAGCATCCCCATTTCGAACCATCACCTGGAGGATCTTTCTCTAAGAATAAGCGGTACTCTGGCATTCCATACTCTTGCATAATGGGCTCAAGTAGTGGCGTCACTATGCACAACATACCGGTATCGTCAGGCAACACCAGCAGCGGTGGTACTGCAAACTTTTCTTGAATGGTGAAATGTGAGCCACTTGGGCCGCTAACGCTGTAGAGCAAATTAGAAATCATGGCATACCACATAGCGCGCGCCTCACGGAGCGGTTTAAGCATCACATTACGATCTTTACAGTCAATCGGCATGCGTCCAATGATGCGAACCTCACACTGATTATTCAAAACACCAACTCGCTGACGCGAGTAACGATCTTTGGTAATGGTTTTACTTTGCACATGGGTTGCGCCATCAAACTTTGCCCACAGTTTTTGTATGCGTTCATTCTGAATCTTGGTCGCAAAAAGATCGCGCACCTTTTCTGAAAAGGTAAACAAATCTTTTCCTTTGAATTGCTGCGTCAACACATACTCACGCGTCGTACCATACGCTTGCTGTAGTCCTTCGTGCTCCATGCGAATCTTCTTATCAACCAGCGCATTGATCGCCTCTAACATAGGACGAGGCAGCTCTTTAGTCGCCTCACGTACACGCCGAGTAACCTGTGCAATCGGCATACCCTCAATTGAGGT
>JASFWT010000125.1:0-3018 GCA_050049075.1 Candidatus Babelota bacterium
AGCAAGAGAGCTTTTAACCATTAACTCTTCAAGATTCTCATCAACTTTTTTCTTGCGACGTACTCCAGCGGTGTCGGTCAGCAGCAGGTCTTGTCCGTAGAAGGAGAAGCGCTCACTGACTGCTTCGCGTGTGGTACCAGCCATATCGGAAACAATTGTACGTTCATGCTTGAGCAGGGCGTTCATCAGAGATGATTTACCGACGTTTGGTTTGCCAAGCAGCGAGATCTTGCATTCAGGAATACCGGGAATGCTGCCACGTGGTGCCGTTTCATTTGATTTATCGAGGTGTTCCTTGATGCTGCCTAAAAGCTGATCAACACCGGTACCGTGGGTAGCAGATATCGCCAAGTACTCTCCGCAGCCCAGCGAGTAAAAGTCTGCCGCAAGCTCGTTAAGCCTTTTTTTATTGTCTGCTTTATTCAGTGCAAGAATCAGTGGCTTTTTAAAGCTTTGTAACAGGCGAGCAAGCTGAATGTCTTCTTCCAGAACACCGGCGGTGACGTCACATACAAAGACAATAACGCTGGCGCGCTCGCAGGCGGCGATACCAACATCTTGAATATGCTGTTGAAAGGGATCATTACTTTTTTTGACGCGACCACTCAGTCCACCGGTATCGACAAGGTCAACCGGCGTACCGTGAATAGAAACAATTTCGTGAAGGTAGTCACGAGTGATGCCTTCTTCGGCGTACACGATGCTTTCGGTGCGACGGGTGAGACGGTTGAAAAGAGTTGATTTGCCAACGTTGGTGCGGCCGGCAAGGACGACGGTCGGAATATGTTTTTTGCTCATGCTTTTGTCTGTCTAATTTTTCTTTTTAGTCACCCTCGCCACGTCGAGGGTCCAGATAATAATGTTAAATCAGATATCTGGATGCTGGACAAGCCAGCATGACAGATCGGTGGTTTTATGCGCCATCTCTTATCGATTCAGCAGATGAAGACGATGCTGGTGGCGTAATGGTTTCTAGTTTGCCAGGAAAATGGTTTGTCAGCAAGTCGGCAAGAGGCCATTTATCCTTTTCTTCTGGGGATATTTGCAATAGCGTGCCGCGCGGACGGACCAACTTTGGACCCACTGGCTTCTTGCGTTGTGAAGCGTACGGCTTGCCGAAATTTTGTGCAGCCTGCGGTGGTGCTTGCCGTGCTGGAGGTACAAATGGCTCGGTTCGCTGCGGACGGGGTGTTGGCTTTGGGGCTGTTTTTTGCGCGCCGCCACGAAGTGTAAGCGAGGTGTAGGGGGCAAGATGCTCGCCCACCAGCGGTTTCCACTGGGCGCTGGTATCTTTTAATTTTTCCGTAATAAAACTGTTCATACTGGCCAGTTTTATGGGTAGCGATGTTGTTTCCTCGGCATCTTCTGGTGCGTCTGGCTTTGCTTGCATAAAGATAGATGCCAGCAGGGGATCACCAAGCTCTTGAACGGCGGCGACAAATGATTGCCAGCCGTCGGCAGAGGCTGTAGAAAGGGTAACCGGCTGAGATTGAGTAGCTGCTGGTGTTGAAGTGGGCGCAGGTTGTGGTGCTGCTACGGCACGTGGTGCGCGTGGCGTGCTTGCTCTAGGCGGGGGGGTACCGTGCGCAGTGCCTCCTACTTTAAGTGCCTCTTGTAGTTGAGCAAGGTCCTTGATGTTTACCTGTTCACAGATCTGCAGAAAGATATTTTCAAGGAAGAGGTGCTTGTAGGGCGTCGCGATAAAAACTTCTTCTTGCTGCCACAGAAGCTGCAAAATGGCATGTAGGCGATTGCGTGACGCTGCCTTTTGTAAACGAGTGCGCAGCTCTTCAGAGAGCGTCGCTAAAATTGGATCTTCTGTTTTGTAGTGAGAGAGCAGAAGCGCACGACAAAGGGTCAGAAGCATACTCCAAATGCGATTCGCCGCTAAGTTTTCAAGGTGCCGCTCTTTGAGCGCTGCCAGTAACTCGGTTGGCTTGTTTTCGAGCATCAGTACCACGAGTTCGGCTAGTTGGCTGACATTAATCATGCCCAGCGCTTTGCGCACTTGTGCTGCCGTTACTTTTTCTCCCGCAAAACGGACCTGCTCCAGAACATTAAGGGCATCACGGGCCGAGCCATCGGTTTGTTCAACAATAAGTGGCAGTGCGGCGGGCTCAAACGATATATCTTCCGATTCACATACCGTCTGCAGGTGAGCAACCAGGTCATTTTGCGGCAGTGCAGAGAATTGCAGCTGAAAGCACCGGGAGCGAACCGTTTCAGGTATTTTATGGAGTTCTGTTGTTGCCAACATAAAGATAACGGTTGGTGGCGGCTCTTCCAGAATTTTAAGAAATGCATTGAATGCCGCTTTACTAAGCATGTGCGCTTCGTCGATCAGGTAGATTTTTTTGCTGCCCATCAATGGCATAAAGCTGCATGACTCCAGCAAGGCACGCACATCATCGACGCCAGTATGTGAGGCGGCGTCAATCTCAATAAAATCTGCGTGAGCGCCTTCTTGCATCCGTTTACATGAAGTGCATTCAAGGCAGGGCAGTGTTTGGCCACTTGGTTTTTCTTGAAAAGCAGCAAGCTTTTCGCAGTTAATGGCTGTAGCAAAGATGCGTGCTGAGGAGGTTTTACCGCACCCCTTTTGCCCCGCAAAAAGATATACCGGAAAGAAGTGGTTTTTGAAGAGGCTGTTGCGCAACATGCTGACGGCCATATTTTGACCAACAACTTGATCAAACGTGCGTGGGCGCCATTTACGGGCAAGATTGAGATGTGCAGTGGTAGAAATCATAGGTGTTGATCTTTTACTTTTTTAAATAGCTCTTTAGCGGCGCGGCTTGCATGCTCATGGATTACTATTGGCGTAGGGTAGTCTGCCGCAAGTAGTGAGCGCTGAGAGCCCAGCGAGTGAATCTGTTTGGGAGACAGTTTTTTCAGCTCGGGGACCCATTTTAGTATGTATGTGCACTCAGGGTCAAACCGCTTTTGCTGTAGCCATGGATTAAAGATGCGAAAATACGGTTGTGCATCGCAGCCAGTAGAGGCGGCCCACTGCCAACT
>JASFWT010000127.1:0-3007 GCA_050049075.1 Candidatus Babelota bacterium
CCTCATCACAGTAGCGTCGTAACCAGCGATGCATACCCCATGTTCCCCAAATCCACATCTCTGGTGGCGCAACATAGGTCAGATGAGCAGCGGGAAAATCTTTTTTTAGGCGCCGCGCCAGCGGAAAGTTGAGCAGCGGGCAATCAACAAGGACGATATGCGTGGGGTTAAATGTTTTTGCATGGGAGCGCAGCTCTGTATAAATGTTCCACAGATGCCACAGGTGCGAGAAAAAAGCGCTAATGCCTACGAAGCCAAGGCTCAGATCACTGTATGGTTTGATAATGGTCGCACCTGCGGCGCGCAGTGAATCACCACCAACAGCATGAGTACGTATGGTGTCGTGAGGGTGACGTGAGGCATGCTGTTGCAGATACCAGCTGCCCAGCTTTTCGCCAGAGAGTTCACCGGTGACCATGAACAGACGCTGTTCTGCAGCGATAGTAGTGGTAGTAAAAGAGAATATACAGAGAGCAATGAGTTGTACGTAGCGTTTCATAGGGGCCTGTGATAAAGTGCGCGCTTGATAATACAAGCACTATTGTACTGAAAATAAGCCTTCATATGAATCTACAAAAACTAATCTTAAGCACACTTCTCTGCGCTACCTCGCTGGTCAGCGCCGACACCGCCCAGCAATATATTAAAGCAAAAGACATTGCCTCACTTCCTCGCTGGGAGGTCTACACCGGTGATGAGTCATTGCTTGACCCGCGAACGTACGGGGCGGCATGCCGGCAAAATACACCTCTTATGTACGACTGTGAGTGCGGTGATGAGTCCAAGAGTGAGGATGCTATGCGCAATGCGCTTGCGCAAACGTGGGATACGATTGAGCTACGGAATGCGTAGCTGACAACGCTTGACGGGATTGCCGACCTGCTTAAGGATGGAAGTTACGCTCGCGATGTGCACCTGCAAGGAAATCGGCTGCATGACATTACCGCCCTAAGTAATGTATTGTCCAAAGAAGTAACACGCCTCTGGTTAAGCGATAACCAACTGACTGGTTTGCCAAAGGGACTGCTCTCGCTTACCAACCTGCGCAAGCTCTGTCTTGATACCAATCAGCTGACCTCACTTGCTTGCATAGAGGTACTGACTTCTTTAGAAGAAAAACTGTGTCTGCGTGACAACAAGCTGACTGCCGTGCCAGAGCTGCAGGCATTAACTAAGCTCACTTCGGTTGATCTGGGCGGTAACCCACTTCAGAGGATTAAGCAGGAGTGGTTGCCGTGTAAACAAATGAAAGATGATGACAGCGGTGAGGTCATAGGCCACCACTATGCGCTACGAGAGATCATGGTTGATGATGACGTTGAGCTGCCGCTGCAGTGGTTAGAGCAATGCTATCCCTGGATGCATGTTGATGATATGCCTTTCATAGATGATCTTGGCAGAGACATTATGAGCAACCGCCTCCCCTGTGTGGTGCGGCTGAGTAGTGGTGCAATTCTGGTAGCACGCGATAGCAAAGACACCGGTACGCCTGATGAATGGGTAAAGCAAGCAGTTTTAGAAAAAGAACTGGCACATAGACGAGTAGAGTTTTTATCGTGTTGCAACTGTGGGCCACTCGATTGTAGCTTCGAGATCGAAACACTTCATAAGCGTCCAGCCAATAAACGCTGTACCAAAAACTAGCCTTGCTCCCATAACACACTTTTTCTGTTATACTGGCTACATAATCACGTCCCCGTGCGCAACCGTGCGGGGACGCTGTCATTCTCGCTTGTCGAGAAATACTACGCTCCACAAGGAGCGGAGAATCTATTTTATTCATCACGGATGTAAATTCGCGAAACAAGGGGCAACCACATGTATCTTTCACACTATATTGCACGCGGCGGCGTCTGCGCTCGCAGAAAAGCAGCAGAACTGATTAAAGATGGCTTAATTAAGGTCAACGACAAGGTCGAGATCAATCCAGCGTACGAAGTGCAGCAGGATGATCGCATTGTATTCAACGGCAAGCGCGTCTATCCACAAGAATCAACATATATTGTTTTGAACAAGCCAAAAGGCATCGTCACCACCTGTGCTGATGAGCGTCGGCGTCAAACGGTACTTGACCTGATTAAGCTAAAAAATAAGAAGATTCGCCTGTACCCTGTTGGTCGTCTTGATAAAGATACGACCGGCCTGTTGGTGTTGACCAACGATGGTGAAATGGCCCAAAAGTTGGCGCATCCAAAATACCGCGTGCGTAAGACCTACATGGCAAAGCTTGATAAGCCGCTGGCCAAGCAAGATTATGAAAAACTCAGAAAAGGGGTGTTTTTACGTGACGGTCGCTTCTCGCCAGATAAGCTCTTTCACCCAAAAACCTCAACCCGCACGGTTGGTCTTGAGATTCACAGTGGTAAATATCGTATTATTCGCCGTGCCTTCTTTCACCTCGGTTACGAAGTGCTGACACTTGAGCGTGTTGCCTACGGGCCACTTCGTCTACGTGATTTGCCGCAGGGCGCCTGGCGTGATATCAAGAAAAGTGAGCTGGTAAAGTTGCTGCCGCAGAAGTAGCAGTCACCCCCGCTTCGTCGGGGGTCCAGTGCACATCATGACTAGATGCTCGACAAGCGAGCATGACACCACGCTAAAAACTTGCTTTTTTACGCAATTATCGTACTCTTTGCCGAATTGCGTATAGAAAGGAGCAAGCATGGCAGCAAATTTTTTGGAAATTGATGCGGTCACAAAAATTTATACCGGCGACAAGCCGGTCACCGCTTTGGGAGGTGTCAGCCTCACTATTAATAAAGGTGAGGTATTTGGCTTGCTGGGGGTTAACGGTGCTGGTAAAACAACACTTTCCTCGATCCTTGCTACGCTCCATCCACCAACTTCAGGAACCGTTCGGTTCAAGGGCAAAGAGATTTATACCGATCTGTGGCGCTATCGTATAGCGCTCGGTTTTTGCCCACAGCAATCAAACTTGGATCCCTATTTAACGGTTGAGCAAAACCTTGAGTTTGCCGGTCGTTATTTTCTACTGTCCAAAGCAGGT
>JASFWT010000128.1:0-3001 GCA_050049075.1 Candidatus Babelota bacterium
GTCTGTACCTCAGCAGTGTGTGTGTTTACGACCGCGTAGCAATGCGCCCGACGCTCAAGCCTATGCAGGGTGACAACAGAGTGCCCATCATCTCGCTCGTCATCCTGCCTGTCATCCCGAACTTGTTTTCGGGATCTGGATTTAAGCTCTAGATAGAACTGTGGGCGCGCTCGCAGGCTTGCCCACAGCAGTGAAATAGTGTTGAACATAGAGAGTTACATGATCGTGCAGCAGCTTTTCGGCGATGCTAATTCAGGGAAGTATTCATTGTGCTCACGAACAAAGTCTTCGGCAGAAGTGTTACCTGCATTAAGTGCTTGCGTTAAGGCATTGCATTCGTTTTGATCTGCCTGTCGACGTTTTGATGGATCGCTCCACCTAAGCGACCATTTAATGAATTCTACAGTCTCATCCCATTGCTGATTGGTGACGAAAGCATTTAATGCGTTCTCCATTTCTTTATTATAACCAAAGAGAGCAAAAATTTCTTGCTCAGTATTAGGACTGTTTAGCAAAGTGTTTTGGCTCCTTTTTGCGAGTCCCCAGTGGTAGTAACCAAGCATGGCTGGTTTTTTGTTAGCTAGTTCATTGTAGCGAGTACTCAGTTCACCAAACTCTTCCGGGGTTGCATTTTCTAGGCTATTACACATAACTTCACCATTGCCCTGAAGGATGGCAAGATCTCTGTTAAAGGTAGGATTTGCTGTTGTTCCAGCTGGTACCATACTTGATGGTACGACTGCTTCTCTTCGGGTAACACCTCTTGCTTCTGCGCTTGGTGCTCCTCCAGACATTGAGGCGCTGGCGCCTGCCCTACCAGAGCCGCTACCACTACCAGAGCCGCTACCACTACCAGAGCTTAAAGAAAAATGACTCGCAGGCGCTTTTTTTTCCGCAACAGTAACAGTTGTATTTAAAGGAACCTCAAGGTAGTTAAGGACTGCAAAGGCTGCTTCTGAGGCGAGAGAGACCTGGTGTTGTGCGGCTACTTTTGCAGCATCATTAAGAATATCAACTATGCTAATCGCGAACGCTTTTTTGGTTATCTTCTCTATATTTTGTGGTACTTCATACAGAGACTGCTTTGTATCGCTGTTTTGCCTAAAGGTGGCAAGGTGAGGACGTGTCGCTAAGAACTGGCCATTAACCCAAAGAATATCTTCTGGAGTCAGCTTAATGCCAGCAACGCTCTCTTGGCCCTTGAGAGATGTATCGTCGCTCATTTTATGCAGCTGTTCAAGAAGGAAACTTGTTCGAATAGTTGCGATGTATGAATGAGTGCTTTCTTCAACATTGGCTCTGACATCAGAGAGAAGGTTTTTTTTAACAACAATCTCATCAATATAGAGTGGCTTGTCATCAGAAAAGCTGGGCGAGGGTTGTATGGTGACAATGTTGATAGCATTCAGTGTGTTTATTGCACCCAGCAAGAGAATAAAAAGAAAAGAACGTACGGTCATGAAAGAAACTCCTTTAAAAAAAGTAAGTGATGCACAACCTGATGAGCGAAAGGTAAAAGAAGCCGCCGACACGAGTCAACGCTTCTGCTGAAGTCCCATTTTGCCACCGATGTGCTGCAGGACACCGGCGCTGTTGGCGCAGCCAGTGGCGAGGGCGTCTTGAATGCAGGTCCTGGACCAAGTCCGGGATGATGGGGGAGTGGAGCCGGGATGATGGGAGGAGCTAATCAGAGCCCCGACAAACGCAGATCCAAACGCATCACCTGCTCCGAGCGTGTCCACTACCTCAGTTGCCAGCGACGGCTGGTAAAACGTTTTGTCTTTAGTGTAGGCGTGCACGCCATGGGCGCCATCGGTGATGATGACAATCTGTGGCCCGTGGGCCAACAGATCGGGTGCGTTACGCAGAAACGATGCTTCGCGTGCGTTTAAAATAAGGACATCAATATGTGGCAGGCTTTCGTAGAGGTATTGAATGCCGGCACCACGTAGTTGGCTTTCACCTGGGTTGCAAGCGATCAGGTTGCATTGTGGACGCAGAGTGCTGGTGATAGTAGGAAGCAGGCGTGCCGCGTCGTTGCTGAGTGAGGTGATGTAGAGACTGTTGAATGGATCCTGGCTTTTGCCGGGCTGACCATTGAATTGCAGCCCCGTTGTCGCGCCGCGATACGCTACAATAGTGCTTTGTTGCCCCGGTGTCTGCAGCACCACCGACATGGCGGTTGGTAAGCTTTTGTGTACTTGCAGCAGCGAGGTGTCGACGCCTTCTTTTTCCAACTCTGCCTTTACCATCTTGCCCGCTTCATCATTGCCGACCATCGCTACCAGGCTCGTGGTAAATCCTTGGCGTGCAAACGAGACTGCAGCGTTACTGCCACCACCACCGGTGCAATACTGCAAGGCGGTGGCGCTGTTTTTACCATCAGGCACCAGCGTAGGGCAGGGCAGGGTCATAAAGATATCTTGGGTTGCGCCGCCAACGACGAGAAGGGAGTTTTTCATGCGAAGAGAGGATATAAGGAAGCCCTTGCATGCGCAAGGGCGTTTAATCAGGTCCCGGGGCCTGTACGTTCTCGCGCCTTGCGCGAAGAACGAGCCCGGGATGACGCCATACCGCTTACAGGAAGACCTGATGGCGTCGCATAGAATACCTCTGTCTTCCTGACGTATGTCAGGATCCAGAGCAAAAAAGTACCCAGTAAAAATGATGTGACGATGGCACTTTGTGGTTAAAGTGCCATCGTCAGATAGCTTATTTTTTGAAGTTGTTGGGCCTTGGATCCTGAAACAAGTTCAGGAAGACAGAGTTGCACTGTATGTATCGCGCTTGTGTATTCCTGGAAGTAGTATGGCGACATCCCCGGCAAGCTGCTTAGCGGAGGCCCGGGGAACTTTATTAGGTGCAATGCCCTCTTTGCGCATTGCTACATTAAAAGCAGCGCCAATGCCTCATCCAACTCTCTGACAAAGAACACCTGAATATCACTTGGCAGGTAGTTGGATGAGGCATTGGCGCTGCTTTTAATGTAGCAATGCGCAAA
>JASFWT010000013.1:0-9870 GCA_050049075.1 Candidatus Babelota bacterium
GACGGACGCGATGCACCGGCTCAAAATCGGTTGGCTCTTTATGCAGCAGCGGCAGCTCGGGGGTGATGCGATCAAAGCCGTAGCTACGCGCAATCTCTTCAACAATATCATGTACCGCCGTTACATCTTTGCTGGCACGAAAGGTTGGAATAGTAATGGTGTACGTGGTGTCACCACTGGCCGCAACCGTGTCCACGCCAAAGGAAAGTTTTTTAAGAATGTCGCGCACGATATCAACCGAAATAGTAATCCCCAGGTCGCGCTCAATACGCTGGTGCGTCATGGTTAATGTTGGCGCAATGGTTTGCTCACCAGTTGCCCAGATAACTCCTTTGCTGGTGTGCGCAATGCCCAGCTCTGCAACCAGGCCCATGTAGCGCTGCAGCGACTCGACAGTCATCGCCGGATCAAGTGTTTTTTCAAAGCGCTGTGAACTTTCGGTGCGCACCTTGTGACGCGCGGCACTGCGACGAGTACTGGATGCATGCCAACAGGCCGCTTCAAGCAAAACATGGGTGGTATTGTCATTAATTGAATCATCACGACCACCCATGATACCGGCAAGGCCCAATGTTTTTTCGCTGTCGGCAACGATGGTATCTTCTGCCGTCAGTTCACACTCAGAGTCATCAAGTAATGCCAGCGTTTCACCCTCTTTGGCCCGTCGCGCACGCAACAGATTGCCACTAAGGCGATTGGCATCATACGCATGCATTGGTTGTCCCCAGTCGGCCATTACATAGTTGGTCAAATCAACGGTAGCATTGATACCACGGTAGCCAATTTTGACAAAACGACTGAGCATTTTGATATCGGTTTCCTGCATCGCTAGCTGCGGCACATGAAGACCGGTAAGCGTTTTGCAGCGTGTAGGATCGTCATTTTGCAACGTAAATGAACCATCATGCGCCACTCCATTTTGATTGTATTCGACTGGAACATCGGCCAGAAACGCCGCTTTATCTTTGAAAGGAATAGCCAGAAGTGCTGCTATCTCGCGAGCAAAGCCACGGTGTCCCCACATGTCGGGACGGTGTGTTACCGACTTGTTATCAACTTCTAGAATGACATCATCCGCTTCCCACTGTGCTGCCAACTGATCGTCTGCACCGGTCACGTGCACCGGTGGCAAGGTGCCCTCTTTGTCGACACCAACATCACGATATGATACCGGCTGCTGCGTGGCAGTGTGTACGATCACACCATCACTCTTCAACGACCATTCACTCACTGCATGTGATACCGTATCTACCTGTTCAATCTCAGCAACTTTGGTGTTAAAGAGCTCTACCAGTAGGTCAACATTAATAGAACGCCACTCGGTATCTAGGTGATCGCATAGCCAGCGCAATGAAATTTTCATAAAAAAAGCCTTTTATTATGGGAACGAATGGCGCCGATTCTAGCACAACTAAAAACAGTTATAAAGCGGGTATTTTTTGCACTGCAACGCAGTTCTTTGCTACACTAAATCTACTAACGGGGGATTTTAAACCATGAAACGACTACTACTCACTTTTCTTCTTAAGCTGCCACTGGCATCATGTACTGCCGCAGCAAGTTCGCCAGAAGCCTCACCAAACGATGATATCACCAGCTTTGGCCCACGCAGCGCCTATCGTGCTATTCAAGAAGCATTCAGTATGCGCGGTAGTAATATAAGCGCGCTGGAAGAAAAATTTTATCAAACGTACGAGCCGGTGTTTTATCACGAACCGGTCTTGCTTTTACAATTCCATAAAGATATTCAAGAGCTCGAACAGCTGCGCCTGGATACACCAGGGCTGAAAGAAAAACATCACAGTGGCTTTTATGGGTTTAACCAGTACTGGCTGACGCACGCACCGCCGGTGGTTAAAAGTCTTCCGTGGAGCTGGCGCAAACGTGTCGCGGTTGGGACAGGCACGACAGCAATCGCTACGCTTGTCGCGCTTCTGCTTCATAAGTACTTGTATGGAAACTATTTTTCTCATGGTCTTCATCTACAGGCACAGCGAGCTCGTTACAAAGCAGATCGTCTTCTTGCGCCTCTGCAAGATCGTATCGAAAGCACACAACAGTACTATCGCGACCGACGCGACGCACATATCTTTGCACGAGAGGCGCGAGAATACATGCGCACTCAAGCGGTAGCAAATGATCCTGAAGCAACGGGCTTACAACAACAATGCGAAGTTGCATGTCAGCAATATAAGCGCGCATACCCCCTCTTGCTTGGCAGTAAAAATCAGGCACTGGCACAGAGTAGTCGCAACAGCATAGAAGCTCTGAAAGCAGCAATCACCAGTACTCGAGCTGCACAATCTGCACAACGTGCTAATATACATGAAAAACGAGTAAACAATCCTCCACCATCTCCCGCAATGCAGCAAGCCATACCGGCAAAAAAACCTCTGCGCGAAAGACTTGCCACTATTGTGTACAACTATGAGGCAGAAGCACACCTCGGCACACATGCGCACGAAACTCTTGATAAACATGCTATTATCACGAAAGATCTTGCTACTCTTGTTAGAAACATTGAGGGAAGCTGCCGAGTTCCTCAATTTGAAGACAGAACACAACGCTTGCAAAGCCTGCTACTGACGATGAACAACAATACTCGAGCACTATCCAAAGAAATTCTTGCTTTCAAAAAGGACCAAGAATTTCTGAAAGAGGAAATTACTAGCTTAGAAACAAAACAGGCACTTCTTACTGCGCAGAAAGCAACCCTTCAGGCAGTCATTGTTAGCGAAGCAGAAACATTACGTATACATGTACGCACTCTTCTTGAGATGCCTCCCTCTCTGTATGAGTCAACACGAGAAAAAACAGCAGCTGTAGCCGTTGCGAATATAGGTGAGCATCTGGTTCCACTTCTTGATGCGCTCGCTGCGCTTGCTCAAAATATTACCGAACTGACTGATCGTCAGAGCCGGGAGACACCTGAACGTCTTAAAGTAATGATGTCTATAAACATATCACGCGGCAATATCGAACGGACAACACGAGAACAGACGGAAATTACAGCCAAACAATCAGATCTGACCATGCAAAACAGAAAAGCACAGAAAGAACTTGTCTGGTTAGAGGAAAAACTACAGTCAAGCATAGCTACGGCGAAAGAAGTAATGAGTAGTGTGCACCAAGAAGTCAACGGGCTCCAAAGTCGTTACTTTAATCCTTCCCCAACTTCTTAAGCTTCTCGCGCAGCTCAATCGCTGTTTCAAAATCAAGATTTTCAGCAGCCGTATTCATCTGTACGGTCAGGTCACGAATCAATTGCTCATTTGCTGGCGCATTCTTCTTGCTGTCACGCTTACGATCCGACTTACCTTTCTTATTCGCCTTGGAAGCCGCCGCAATATTTCGCTGCAACGATGTAATCGTTTCGCTCACCTCGCGTGTCACCGTCTGCGGTACAATGCCGTGTTTTTTGTTGTGTGCCAACTGTTTCTCGCGACGTCGTTCGGTCTCTTCGATTGCCCGTGCCATCGAGCCGGTAATCTTGTCGGCGTACAGCAGCACCTTGCTGCAGGTGTTACGCGCCGCACGACCAATGGTCTGAATGAGTGAACGCTCGTTACGCAGGAACCCTTCAATGTCAGCATCCATGATGGCAACCAATGCCACCTCCGGCAGGTCCAGTCCTTCGCGCAGCAAGTTAATCCCGACTAAACAATCAAACACCCCTTGGCGCAGTTTTAGCAGCAGCTCGGTGCGTTCCGGTGTTTTAATATCGGAGTGCAGATAACATACCTTGATGCCTTTATTTTCCAAAAACTCGGCCAGCTCTTCTGCCATCTTTTTTGTCAGCACGGTAATCAGCGTACGGTATCCACCATCGGTGGTATCGCGAATCTCCTGCTCTAGATGCTCCAGCTGCCCCTTGCGTGGCACCACCTGAATCGGCGGATCAACAATACCGGTTGGGCGCACCACTTGCTCGGTTACCTGACGCTTATCATCCTCAAGTCGCTTTAACTCGTACGGTCCCGGCGTCGCCGAAACAAACACCGTATTGGTAAAGTATTTTTCGATCTCTTCAAACTTGAGGGGACGGTTGTCGTACGCCGCCTGCAAACGAAAGCCAAACTCGATCAGTGACTTTTTACGCACCACGTCACCTTTGTACATAGCGCCCAGCTGCGGCACGGCGATGTGTGACTCATCAAGAATGAGCAGGAAGTCTTTTTCAAAGAAATCAAATAAGCAGTATGGCTTTTCACCTGGCTCGCGGCCATCAAAGTAACGTGAGTAGTTTTCCACGCCGGCGCAGTAGCCGGTGTTGCGCAGCATGGTAACGTCGTGTTGCGTACGCGTCTTCAGCCGCTCTTTATAGAGGGGGTTTTCCATCGCTTCGTATTCACGGGCCAGATCGTGCAGTACCTTAGTAATAGCCAATTCACGCTGCTCATCGGTGGTCACAAAGTGCTTGGCGGGAAACACTACCATGGTGTTCACAGTGCGGACGACGCGGTGATTGTGCTTATCAACAAACTCTAGCGTTTCGATTTCATCACCAAATAATTCGATGCGCAGGTTGTCGTGCATGTACGGCAGCTGAATGACGATACTACCGCCGGTGACCGAAAAGGTTCCCGACTCTCGTTCAACATCATTTCTTTGGTACTGAATGGCGATTAATTTTTCGATCAATTCCTTGCGCGTTATTTTGTCGCCAATGTTGAGCGAAAAAGTTGCGGCACGATAGTCATGCGGATTACCCAGCGAGTAGATAGCAGACACCGACGTGATCACAATAGTGTCTTTACGATTAATCAGTGAAGCGGTGGTTTCGACCCGCAGACGCTCGATCTCGCTGTTGATCTTAGTTTCTTTGGGAATGTACATGTCTTGCGCCGGCAGGTATGACTCTGGTTGATAGTAGTCATAATAACTGACGAAATAGCACACCTTATTTTCCGGGAAAAATTGCGTAAATTCTTCGTACAGCTGCGCCGCCAATGTTTTATTTGGCGACAAAATAAGGACTTGTCGATCTTGTTGCGCAATCAGATTTGCCAGCGTAAATGTCTTACCAGAACCGGTTACCCCCAGCAGTACCGAGGCGCCAGTGCGCTCATCAAGCAGCTGCTGAATGGCTTTTGGCTGATCTCCAGCCGGCTGAAAAGGAGAGTGAAGTTTGTATAGTTTTTTTGTCATGAAAGAAGCTATTTGATACCAAGTCGATTACCGCCCATATCTTTGCAGTACTTTTTAAGACGATGGCCATTGACTCCACCATACAGGGTCATAAGTAATCCGACAAGCGTGGCACCGTGCGTCAGAACTTTTCGCGTCAGTGATGGTCCCGCAACCGCATGGTGATAACGGCGGAGTGCTGCAGATACTTTTGGCGAAAGTCCTTGTGCATTTTGATTCAGTAGGTAGGCAACTTGACGCTGCAATGTCGCGTCATCAACATGCCACTCTAGTTTACGCAGCGCGTGACTTGCTGGCAGCGTCATAATGGTTTCCAGCAGATGCTCTTGCGCCTTAATAACTTCATCGGGCTGTTGCTTTCGTGCACGATACAACAGGTACTCGGCAACCAAACCGGCAAAGAAAAGGAGCGAACCGTACTTGTCTAAACGATGAAAATATTCTTTGTACTCTTTCTCGGCATCAAGCTTGAGTTGCAGTACGATGTCGCCACCGCTAACAAAACGATGTTTTTTTAGAATATAGGCCATCTTACCAGTATGTGGCCCATCCTCTTCGTACGCAGCTCGCGTAACGGTTTCTCTACCACCAAGCTCCCTCATCTTTGCTGCGCGACGTCGTCTTTTTGGCACCGTAGTAGTCCCCTCAAAAACCCCCACTCTCTCTCCAGACCTTCTCCCCGCAAGCTTTACTAAGCCGTGCGGCGCCGCCACATAGCTTTGCGGAAGGGGACTAAAACCAAACACAACATTTTTTGGCAACGCAGTCTGTAGCTGCCGGATCTGCTTTCCTGAAGCCATCGGCAAAAATAACATCTGCCCATCATTGCTCGCGCTACAGAAAGGAGCACTACACAGAGCAAGAAAAAAAAAGAGTTTGTTATTCATGGTGATTCCCCCAAAAAATGTTTTGTATGGCCTTCAGTATAGCATGGCGACACATTTCGTTTCAAATTGACACCAAAGAAGCTCCTTTGCTAGGCTGCAGCAATGAAAAAATTTAACGTACGTATTCTTCTTTCTTTCCTTCTCTGTAGTGGTTTTGGTCTGTGGTGGTATGGCCTTCACAGAATCGGTTTCCCGGGCTTTGACCCGGGATCTCGTCTTTCTACTTCCCTGCTTGAAGCAGGGAAACAATCCCCTTCCCCTCTCTATCGCTGTGAAAAATGTGGGACGCCAACCGCGCTGAATGCGCCCGAAGGCAATCTGTGCGACGTCGACAAAACCAATAACGCTGACAACTTTCATCCCGTCATTACCAGCGTAACTCCCGACATGTTTGTCCCCATAATAGAAACAACACGCCTACGCTTTCGCCGCATGAACAATGATGACCTACAACGACTCCATACGATGTACAGTCGCACCGAGGTGGCACAGTCCAACACCTGGCAACCATATGAAACCATTGCCGACACGCAAAAGATGCTTGATGAAAGCATTAGTGATTACCGCAAAGGTAAAAAAGCGGCGTGGATCGTCGAAGAAAAACACAGCGGAGAGATGGTTGGCACCGCACGTTTTGTGATGTGGTATCCACGAGATCAACGAGCAGTGCTGGGCTGGAGCATTGACTCACCGTACTGGGGGTACGGCTACGGTACCGAATGTGCCCGCATGCTGATTGAGTACGGTGCTAAGTACTTGAACATCAACCGCATGCAGGCGATTGTGCGCCTTGATAACGCCGCCTCGCGCCGCGTTGCTATCAAGGCTGGCATGAGTCACCACGCACGCTTACGTGATCACTGGTTTTTAAAAGGTGAGTGGTTAACCTTTGATCAGTATGCCATTCTGCGTAGTGAGATTGCTCACAAGTTGGGTATGGACCCCGGACTAAATCCGGGGAGCAGCAATCGCCCTCTTGAGGGTCCACTGGATGCTCAAGAGCATGACAAGAATAAACATACCGTCTCTTCACACCGTTGCCGCCTCTGCAACCCACACAAGCCACTTGGCTGCCACGATGGCACCGCTGGTGATGCACCAGACGAAAACTACAAAAACTATCGCCCTGTCATAACAAAGCATTTTGATGGTGAGTACATTCGTTGCTTTGAAACCAAACAACTACGCGTGCGCGAACTTACGCTGCAAGACCTGGGCCCGCTGCATGATCTGCTTTCAAATTCTAATACCATGGCACGCACTACGTTTCCGCTACATACGAGCAAAAGTCAAACACGAGCACTGCTGAAAAAATGGCGTACCGGCTACAGCAAAGGTTATACCGTACCGTGGGGTGTTGCGCTGAAAAAAACCGGGAAACTTATTGGTATTGGCGGCTTTTCTGGTTGGTATCCCGATGGTCAGCGCTGCTTTATTGCGTACACCATGGATCACCGCCTCACCGGCCATCAGTACCAAACCGAGCTGATTCAAGGCTTGATTGAGTTTGGTTTTGTCGAGATGAAGTTTCGTCGCGTCGAGATTTTGGTACGCAGCAGCGATAACGTAGGCATTGCCGCCGCCGCAGAGGCCGGTATGAGCCACGAAGGAACGCAGCGCGAGTACAAAAAAGTAGACCATCAATTTGTCGATCTTGAGTTGTTTGGCATTCTGAAGAGACAGGCGCTACGAGGAAGCGCTACTACGCAGCACGTTTTATAAATTCCCCGGGCTTCAGCCTTCGACATGAACCAGGGATGTCGCCATACTGCTTCCAGTAGCAATTCTTTTTCGCTACATAGAAGACCTCTGTCTTCCTGACTACTATGCCCCGTCTTCCTGACGTATGTCACGATCCAGTGCAAATCAAGAAATTAAATGTCCGTGATGAGACGATGGCACTTTAACCACAAAGTACCATCGTTTCGTTGTTTTTATTTGGTAATTGCCATGCTCTGGATCCTGAAACAAGTTCAGGAAGACAGAGTTGCACTGTATGCATCGCGATAAAGTTTTAAGAGAACAGGCCCTGGCGACATCCCCGGTGCGACGCGTAGCGCGCAGCCCGGAGAACCGATGGAACGCATACCCCACCCTGGACCCTCAACAAGCGAGGGTGACGTCTCTTGGGGTATGCTTCCTTATTTCAACACCGCTTCGCTACCGCTCTTCACAATCTCCCCTAGCGCGTCTAACTCTTCATCACTAAAGCGACTGAGTACATAGTCACTGACTTCGACCGTGCCACGTTCGGGACGGCCAATACCAACGCGTACGCGCCAGAAATCAAAGCCAAAGAATTCGATGATAGACTTTAAGCCGTTGTGGCCACGGGCGCTGCCGCCCAGACGCTTGGTTACCGAGCCAAACTTTTTCTCTAGCTCGTCATGCACAACCACTATTTGTGATGGCTCGATGCTTTCTTTTTTAAGATGGCGAATGACATGACCCGATTTATTCATATACGCCTGTGGCTTTATCAGATGCAGCTGATGCGATTCATCATCAGCCAACGGAATGGTAATGAGGCATTCTTTGATTGAGCCGGCGTTGCTCCAGCGACCACCGTAAGTGTCTGCCAAGTGATCAACTACTAAAAAACCGGCATTGTGACGCGTCAGCTCAAACTTGCCACCGGGGTTGCCCAGGCCAACAATGACACGAATTGATTGAATTTCGTATTTTGGCGTACTCATCTCTAGCGCCCTTTCAGCTTCAGCCACAGCCGCTGCCACCACGACAGTGTCGGTGCATCCTGCAGCCAGCGGCGAACCTTTTGTGCGTGGTCCGCTAGGCCGCTGAGCACCACCTGCTGTTTTTTCCATTCACGAAAAGAAATGGCCGGCTGTCCACACACCGTTTGGCGTGGCGCGATATCTTTCATGATGGCGCTTTTGGACACGATGCGTGCGCCGTCGCTAATCGTAACATGATCTTTAATCGCTACCTGCCCACCAATCTGACACCCACGCCCAATCACCGCACCACCGGCAATACCGGTCTGAGCAAGAATGGCGGTTGCCGCACCAATACGCACGTTGTGAGCGATATGAATGAGGTTATCCATCTTGACGCCATCTTCGATAACCGTGGCATCAAAAGTTGCACGGTCAATCGTACAGTTGGCACCTATCTCTACCTGGTTACCAATAATAACGCGTCCCGTTTGCGGGATCTTGCGCATACCGGTTTTTGTCACTTGATAGCCAAAACCATCACTGCCAATAACCGCCCCGCTATGAATAATGCTTTGGGCACCAACGGTGCAGTCACGTCCAATGAAGACACGAGGATGAATATGAGTCCCGGGACCAATCTGTGCACCCGCCTCGATAACGGCGCCGGCGCCGACTCTGACACCTTCGGCTAATGTAGCGTCTGATGAAATATGGGCATGCGGCGAAATCAACTCCGCTGCATCTTGTTGGGCTGCAAAAGCCGCTAGCTGAGACAGTGCATGAAGCGGATCATCAACCAGCAAGTACGCCTTGCCAGGCACTACCGCCTCTTTGGCAATAAGCAAGCCGGCGTTGCTTTGCTCGATCTGCGATTTAGCGACGTTATCAAACGGCGAACCATCACCACGATCGAGAATAACCGCAATGTCGGTCGGTCCGGCCTTCTCCAGTGAGGTTAACTGCTCAACAAAAAAAGAGTGGTCAAGGGATGTTGCTCCCTTGACCACTTCACATAGCTGTTTGAGCGATGCGTGTACTTTCATTAGCCGATTATTACGTCGTCGGCAGCCTCACTTTGATCAGCTGCAGCAACTACTACTTCTTTTTCGCTGCGCTCGTTAATCAAAGAAATCAGCTGCTCATCAACCTGCGCACTT
>JASFWT010000014.1:0-9451 GCA_050049075.1 Candidatus Babelota bacterium
GGGGGTATGGTTTATCATTTCCATTTCTTACTCTGCTGCGAGCCAGCGATACCACGGCTCGTCATGATGCAGAGAAAATTGATAGACAAAGATAAAACCAAACACGATACTTCGTACGCCATTACAGAGTGTTTGTGGTGGCAGCCCCAAACCAATGGCAGCAATGGTTTCTGCGGTAGACCCAACCATTAGCAACAAGTTTGTTGCCATACTATAGCCCTTCACACATTGTCGGCGGTGAAAGTCTAGTACCTGAGGAATTTGATAACCAAACCATAGCATAGCGGCCATCCACCCCAAGAATGCACCGGTTGCATAGGGGTAATACAAACCAATAGTAGCGGCAAAAACCAATGCGCCGGTCGCCAGAAGTAAACGTCCAAGGAAAAGATGGCGGCGAGACCTTCTTTTGTCATACGCGATGCACTGCAAAGCCATAACGGCGGCTACGGTTGTTCCGATAGGGAACATCACTTTTGGTGCAAGTGGTTGATTTAAAAGATACACATACAGCGTTGCTGCTGCATACGCGACAAAGTTAATTAAAACCATGGCTCTATTTAAGCCTTTAACAGATCTACGAGCATAATTGCTCAGTACTTGGGGTACAAACCCCACAACGTGACAGACATACGCTGCCCACAACATGACGTGCATTATAGTATGCATAATGAACACGATCCTCCTTTCTGTATTCTCTGCCTCAAAAAGAGACTTCGGAAAACATAAGAGTCCGGATAGCGGTTAAACTAAAAGAACTACGCCGCGCACTATGCAGCAGCGATTTGCTTGAAACGATCCATCGGGCGAAATTGCTCAAGCTCCAACGGAACGTCTCTATTATAGCATAATTATACTTTTTCAAAAAGGATCTCCCCTTATCGATGCCCCTCATGCAATAGCTTATCAACCAATGCCCCCCATGAGCGGTCGTATTGCGCAAACTCATACAAAAAGAGAATGCTAAAGACCATACCCCGCACACCATTCCATAATGTTTGCGGTGGCAATCCAAGAACTAATGACGCAAAAATCTCTCCTATTGAACCCGCGAGCAACAAGATTGTCCCCAAAGGATTAAAACCTTTAACAGTGTGATGGGTATGAAAGTACCACAGCTGCGGAATCTGAAAGCCAAACCACAACAAGGTTGTAGCCCAGCCAGCAATATTGCCAACAAATAAAGGCTCCCAGTGACCCCATACAGCAGTTACGGAGACGGTAAGACAGATTAAAAACATACGCCACTCTAGACGTTGACGGCGCTTCTTTTTCTTATCGTAAAGAATACATTGCCCAATAAGTGTTGCCGAAACCAACACACCAGCAATAAACATTACCTTAAATGCGGTCGGCTGCCGCAATAAAAAAGCATACAAAACAGCAAGCAGATAAGCAGCAAAATTAGCCAGCACCATGATACGACTAAGCCCCTTCACCGATCTTCGAGCATAGTTGGTGAGTATCTGCGTAATAAAACAAACGACGTGAAGCGCAAGTGAGCCCCACAGTATGACGTGCATTATTGTTTTCATAATGTACACGTTCCTCCTTTCTGTATTCGCCGCGCATAAAGCGACTAAGTGAAACATAAGAGTCCGGACGGTTCCTAAAACAGAGCTGCGCGTAACGCGGCAGCCAAGCACATAAATGAGTATAAATGAAAAAGAACTAACTACTGCGCGCTACGCTGCAGCAGTTGGAGGAAGTATAGAGGGATAAAACAGGCAACCCAATTTTTCAGAAAAATCAGTCAGAAAAAGCCTGTATGGAAGGAGAGTCACTGCTTCCTATTTAAACGTCAGCCACTCACGCCATGAACGCTTATGATACAAAGAAAACTGCCAAATAAAGATACAGCAGAATAGCAGCCCCCTACTACCATTAAAGACCGCCTGTGGGGGCAACGGAATCAAGATTCCTGCAATGATCTCAATTACTGCACCGACAATAGCAATAATAATAAAAAAGAAGTTAAACCCCTCAACGCTTTTCGTTTTATACACTTTCCACGCCTGTGGAATTTGATAAATAAACCACATAATAGTCCCTACCCAGCCAGCAAGGTGACCCGTTACCCATGGATACCATACTCCTAAGACTGCAAGTAGCAAAACAGCCATGAGTGCTGTTGCATAAATAATAGCCGCACGAAAGCGTAGCCACGGATCTGGATCGTAATAAAATCGCTGCAAAACAAGGGTACCAGCAACCCCAGCTCCCACTGGGATCATGACGCGCAATGCCAGGGGCAGCCCAAGAAAGTAAGCGTATAAAACCTCAATCAAGTAACCGTAAAAATAAATAAAAATTGTGGCATTACTCACTCCCGCTGTCGACTTACGCTCAATATTAGTCAAGACTTGGGGTACGAAACAGAATACATACAAAACATAGGCAACCCACAAAAGGCCACGCATAATCGTCTGCAAATCGTACATACTTTCCCCCTTGGTCTCTTACCACCACTTCTTCATGGTGTGACGATAAATATAGAACTGATAGCACAGCACTAAGTAGTAGCAGACGCCACGCAGACCGTTAAAAATATTTTGCATCGGCAGCGCAAACCAGTAGCCAAATGACATCTCCATCAGACCGGCAAGCCCCAACAAGCTCATGTACAGAAAACTAAGCCCCTGGATGCTACGGCGGCGGTGATTCTTAAGAACCTGTGGCAGCTGCGTGAAGAATTGGACACATACCGATGTCCAGCCAATAAAATGTCCTACCTGGTGGCAATACCAGAAACTGGCGGTAATCATACCGGCACACACCAGGTGCAGCCCCAGATATGAAAACGCGATATTGCGCTTAATAACCGCATGCTTTGAGTAGTAATACCCCTGAAACGCCAACACCCCAATATTAAAGGCGCACAGAGGCTCCATGATCTTGCACTGCAGCGGCAGCGCCAGCAGAAAAGTGTAGATGGTGGTAAGGATGGCGCCGGTGTAATCAAAGAACACCATTCGATAACTGAGCCCTTCAGCGGAGCGGTTTCTGTAGTTGGTCAGAATCTGCGGAATACTGGCGGCGTAGTAGATGCAAAACGGTAAAAACAATAGGTTTTCAACATTACAAAAAACAGACATTTCCATGGGCAGGTATTCTCCTTTGCTGCTTACTCAGCAAGCATGACGTCATCACTCTCTTTACTATAATGTACAAACTGGTAGCAGAAGACACTGTAATACGCCACCCCTCGCAGCCCATTCAGTACACTTTGTATTGGTAACCCCATAATCAGGGCTATAACAATCTCTAGAGTCGCTCCTATACACAGAAGCGTCAGGTAGGCAAAACTAAGCCCCTCAACACTTTTACGCCTATAGTTCTTCCACATCTGCGGCACTTGATGCACCGAAAAGGCAACAAAACTAACCCAGCCCGCACCGTGACCAATTAAGCTTGGCATCCAGATGCCCCACAGTACCAGAGCAGCCGTTACCGATGCAAGAGCTGTATAGGCGATGATGATACGCCGCCTTAAAGGGGCATCTTCTGTATACCAATATGATTGAAAAACAAGGAAAAAAAGCGCCGCAAGCGTCAAAGGACGCACACATCTATAGGCAAGAGGGAGCCACAGAAAAAAAACAAAGAGTAGCCGCGCAACAGAACCAACAGAGGCAATAAAGAGCATGGGATGGCTTACTGCCTGGGCGGTGCCACGAAAGAAGTTTTTGAGCGCTTGCATCCACGGCGCCGAGAAATACACAAGAGCCGGAATCCACGCAAGAATCTCGGGTATTAAAAACTGATGCATGAGCTTGGTTCCTGACTAAAGATGATTGCAAATACTGCAAGCCATGATGACAGGTTGGTATATGCCGGCGCAAGTATTTACCCTGCTGCAAGCAAAAAACCGAGGTAGCGCCGCAACCAGCGCACTAAAACAGATCGCCCTCTTCATCCTCTTCATTCTCCACACACGGTCCGGTGTGGCGATAGGTAAAGAACTGAAACCAGTAGATACTGTAAAAAGTGAGTGAGCGGATGCAGCTGGCCAGCGTTTGCACCGGTAGCTGCAGGTAGATGACATAACAGAGCTCAATGAAGGAACCAAGTCCCATCATTACGGTATAGAGCAAACTAAAACCATGCATGGTTTTACGCTGCCAGTTTTTGTACACCTGCGGCATCTGCGCGGTAGCAAGAAGAATGACTGCGACCCAGCCAAGCGAGTTACCAACTTGAACCGGATAAAATTTTGAAAGAACCAAACTACACGTAGATAAAAAGACAACCCAGGCAGTTAAGAACAGGACGCTGCGCCGCTTTACTTTCGTATCGGCGTAGTACGCAATCTGCATCAGCAACACAAATAACATGAATGTGTAGGTTGGAATCAAGGTACGATATACTAGCGGCAGACCAAGCAGGTGTGTGTATTGCGAGTAGGCCATTTCACCGGCAAAACGACAGAACACCATCCAGAAACTCACTCCTATGGTACCGCTAATACGATAGTTCTTAATAATTTGCGGTACGAGGGCCAGAACATAGAGGGAGTGTGGTACCCAGATAATGTAGTCAAATAAATTCATATAACTCCTTGAATGCGCGTAGCCACCGCAAGGTGGCTACGCATCATTGACACTGTCTTGCTCGCGATACAAACCGAACGGTACGCAATAGATTAAATAGTAGTTAATAGCACGAAAGGTATTCAAAATAGTTGGTAATGGCAACTGTAAATACAGTGCAAGCATAAACTCGATGGTTGCCCCCACCCCAATAATGCTGGGAAAAAAGAAACTAAAACCCTTCGTACTTTTGCTCTTCCAGTTCTTGTATACCTGAGGCAAGTCGGTAAACCATGCCAATGACATACCACACGTGCCAATAAAGAAACCAATAGTCCATGGATACCACCATGCAAGTACCAGTGCGGCGCTTACAAATAAGGCCAACACCGAATAGCTAATGCGCATCCAGTGACGCTTACGCTCATTCTGTTCATAGTGATACCCTTGATACACCAGAAAGAGGACCATGCAAACGTAAATCGGCATAACGACACGATGCGCTAACGTGAGCTGACACAAATGAAGATAGACTGAATACATCAGCATGGCGGCAAACCGGAGAAACACCATACTTTGACTGACGCCCTTTGCCGATCGCGTGCGATACGACAGCAGCACCTGAGGAATGATAGCAACGACATAAAGCAAAAGTGGAATCCACACAAAGTGGCGTGCAGCAATGCCGAATAATAGTTTTTCCATGATTTTTCCTCATTCGATCACTCTGGCTTCGGCCAAAGTCTACGGTATTTTTCTTGTTCCCAGACATGCCGGGTGACAGATGGATGATCAAAAGCATGACAAGCTCACCACATGTCACCCTCAATAAAAAAAGGCCCTCGGTCTACCCGAGAGCCTTTGCAATTTGGGCAGCGTTCAGTATCACTTATAGGAACATACAAATTCAACCATTAAGCGAACACCTACGCCGGTTGCCCCTCTACCAAGGTAGGTTGCGCCCGGAATCTTGCTGTCGGTACCGGCAATATCAAGGTGCACCCAGCGACGCTTCTCTTCAACAAATTTTTCAAGAAACAGACCCGCAGTCGTTGCGCCTGCTTTGTAGGTCATGTTGCCGCAGCTACCAGTATCAGCAATTGGTGAATCAAGCGCCGGCTTGTACTCATCAGTTAATGGCAAACGCCATACTTTGTCTCCCATACGGTAGCCAATCTTTGACAAGCGCTCGGCAAACTCATCATCACGGGTCATCATGCCAGAGAAGAAGCTTCCCAAGAAGTAGGCACACGCACCGGTAAGCGTTGCAATATCGATGATGGCTTCGGGATCGTATTCGTTTTGTACATAGGTCAGCGCGTCGGCAAGAATCAAGCGCCCTTCCGCATCAGTATTACCGATCTCTACCGTCATGCCATTCAAAGCGGTGACCACATCTTCCTGCTTGCTTGCCTTACCATCAGGCATGTTCTCTACCAGCGGCGTGATACCAACAACGTTAACGTTTGGCTTCAACTGGGCAATCGCCTGCATCGAGCCAAACACCGCAGCGGCACCAGACATGTCATACTTCATACCACCTTGTGATTCACCTGGCTTCAGGTTAATGCCACCGGTATCAAAACACACGCCCTTACCGACAAGGGCAATCGTTGGTGCGTTCTTTTTACCGCAGCTGTATTCCATGACGGCAATCTGGCCATCAAGCTCTGAGCCTTTGGTGACTGAGTAGTAACACCCCATGCCCATCTTTTTTGCTTTGTTTTCATCGAAGGAGGTAAATTTCAGCCCCTGAGCTTTTGCCATCTTCTTTGCACGCGTCGCAAATTCGACTGGTGTCATAAAGTTAGCTGGCGTGTCAGCAAGCGTACGCGTCTGCGTCAGCGCACCGCCCATGATGTTTGCTTCTTTAAGAGCCGCCTCATCACCCTTGCCACCAAGCAGAGAAACTTTTGGTTCCCACGCCTCTTTCTTTGTTTTGAACTCAACAAAGTCATACAGCGCCAAGTGTACTACCATACCAACCTGCCGAACAAGTTCATCACGAGAGACACCAACAGCACCCGCCTCTGGCAAACTGAGTACCACCTCTTTGGCGGCGCTTTTGCGCAAACCATTTAGGCCGGTACCGGTCGCACGACGAACCGCTTCGACATTAGCGTCATGGCCTTTATCAAGATCACCGATACCAACAAATACCACCGGCACAATGTGTGATCCTTTGGTGCCCACAGCGCTGACGGCACTGCCAGCGGCACCAGTAAACTGGTGTGCCTTAAATAACGTTTTGTGATCAATTGAAAGCGTGGCGAGAATAGCCTCCGCTTCGGCAGTGAGTGCTGCCGCTTTTTTGTCTTTACGTACAAAAACAAGCGCCGCCTGCTTGGCGGCCGATGCGTAGCTTTTCTTAGAGGAAAGAGAAATCATGCAAGCTCCTTGAAGTGACGAGAGTAATCACACATGTCATTCCGGCTTGTCCGGAATCCAGCCTCAGAGTGGACCCTCGAGAGGGTGACCGTGAACATGGGTGGCAGCATAGCATGATTCAATATGAATGCCGAGAGTCGAGGAAAGGTTGGTCACAGCGATACTTCTCGGCCCTAAGCCGTGATCCAGCCCCCTACGAATTGGACAGAGAGTCACGTAGACCGTGCTGCAGCACCTGCAAGCTCAGCAGTGCGCATTTGAATCGCGTTGGACCCATCGGTAGGCCGACTAGCTCTTTCACCAAGTCCCCAGAAAGTTCTTGGATGTCGACAACCGCCTTCCCAACGACCTCTTCGGTCAGCATCGACGCTGCCGCCTGGCTAATGACGCAGCCGGTACCGGTAAATGCCACCTTTGTTAGCACACCATCCTTGACGATACCCGACATGCTAATCTTGTCACCGCATGAAGGATTAAGTTCGTCGTGGCAAAAGGTTGGCTTTTCAATGGTGCCGCGATTGCGGGGAAAACGGTAATGATCCATTAACTCCTGTTGATACAACGTGCTCACTTGGTCCCTCGCCAGTCAGCCAGAACAGCACGCATGCTCTTAACCAAGTGCGCCACCTCTTCGGCAGTGTTGTACATCATAAAACTGGCACGTACCGTTGCACGATTGTCCCACAAGCGACTCAGTGGCTGTGCGCAGTGATCACCCGCCCGCACCATGCAGCCATGTAGGCTGAGGGCAGCGGCTAGATCATGTCCATGCATGTCTTCTACATACCAGCTGACCAGATGGCCTTCGGCGGCGAGCAAGTCAGCATTGCCAACAACAGTTACTCCCCCCATATCCTTCAGCCCTGCAGTAAGCTGCGCAGACAATGCCGCTTCATGCTGTTTCAGTGCTGCCCAGTCGACATGCTTGGTATAAAAGTTTAGCAACGCCCCAAAGCCGATGACTTGCGCCAGCGGTGGGGTACCTGCTTCAAAGCAATGCGGCGGTTGCTGCGGCACATAGCTCTCCTCGCTCACACTGTGGACCATACCACCACCCAGACGATGCGGACGCATCTGTTCGTGACGACGTTTGTTGGCATACAGCACACCAAGACCGGTTGGCCCACCCATTTTGTGGGCAGAGAATGCGGCGAAATCAACGCTGTTGCCAAGCTGCAGCGGGGCATGCGCGACACGCTGCGCGACATCAAGCACCGTGCATACATTGTTCTTTTGCGCAAAGGCAAGAACGTCATGCAGTATTTCATCGTTGGCGCCCCAGATAGGCCCCAGCACGTTTGAATCAACAGTCAGCGCTACCAGCTTGACCCGATCATCAAGCACAGTTGGCAGAAGAGAAAGATCGACCGTAAAGGTTTGCGGATTGATTGGTAGTGTGCGCAGCTGGGCGCCGGTGCGGCGCGCAACTTCTTGCCACAGCACATAATTTGAATGGTGCTCTGCCGCGGTGATCACAATAGCATCACCGTACGTCAGATTGTGATATGCCCAGGTATGGGCCACCATATTTAAGCTGTCGGTGGCGCCACTGGTAAAAATTATTTCATCGGCACTGGTTGCACCAACAAAATCAGCGGTTTGTGCGCGAACATGCTCGTAGGCACTGGTAGTGTGCTCGGCCGATTCGTACACGCCACGATGAACGCTGCCATGCAGTGAGCCATAAAAGTCATGAATGGCGGTGCGCACACAAGCTGGCATGCAGGCGGTAGCTGCATTATCAAGGTACCGGCACTTGGGCGAAGCTGAAACAGAAGGAAAATGTTGGCGAAGTTCTTTTGTATTCATGGTTTTTAGTGTACCGACAAAAAAGGCCTTCGTCTAAAAGAAACGGCACTGCCTGCATCACGCTCTATTCTTTTTTGTTTTACGGGCTACACTACGTGTCCCACGTATAAGCACAAACAATAGTCAGTATATGATGCTCACATGAATAAAAATTGGTTACTACTTGCCCTTGTCCCCGCAGGTAAATAAGCAACCTAAAAGTGCCGTACTTCAAGAAAAAGTGCGGCACTTTATTCTCTACTAGGCCCTTTTTGATCTCACATGGTATACTCCGCTTGGTCAGGGAGAATTTCTCATACATGCATGACGACTGCCTGCCGAATAAACGCTTTGGCGTAGCCACCTCTTTCTTCTTCGGCTCCACCGAGGCGCACCAACAAAAACATAAGGAACACACCATGAAAAACCTTCTTCGCACACTTCTGTGCGCTCCCCTTCTTCTCGCCACCGCATCCCCTACGCCATTAGCAAAAGAAACGGCACAGCTGTATACCGCCTATCACGGACAAACCAGTGAGGCCGGCAGCAACATTCTCGACAATGCGGATGACCTTACCGATCGCCTCCTACATAAATATCACCTGGCAAAGCCGCTGCATAACCCGTTCACCTACGCTCACCTGACTGAGATCTATAATGAATCGATGGGACAAAGTCAGCCGCTGCACAGCACGCTGGAAAAAGTGGCTCGCGAACAATACGCCTATCTTGATAATGCATTCTTT
>JASFWT010000081.1:0-4589 GCA_050049075.1 Candidatus Babelota bacterium
CCTCCCTGTTCCAGGTCATAGTATGAGCGAGGTACGTCTGGTCGAAGTTCCTTAGGAGCTCCTCCCTGTTCCGGGTCATAGTACGAGCTAGGTACGTCTGATCGAATTTCACCAGCTTTCCCAGTCTGGTCAGTGACTTGCGAAGCAGAAAAAGGCAATTCTCTATCTACAGCAGAGGGATCATTAGAACTATCACCATGAGAAGGATCTTGTTCATCTGAATTTGAAAATGAACAATCTTCCTCACGGAACAACGCGCCGGTCACCCCAGTACCACGACGCCCCAGATAGTCACGAACGGGTGCAACAAACTCTGACCAGCTTTTTTGCGCTTCTATATTACCGTTACTGTCTAATCTCATATTCTTACCGGCAAGGTACTCAGCAGCTTTCTCCTCAACATTCCAGCTCTTCACCAGCTGGTACTTCGTGAGTACCATCGGCCCCTTACTCCGTAAGGCGCCAGCTAAATCTTCATTAAAGGACGGATCGGCAAAGGTTTTATACGAACGACGCTTTGCCGCCCGCGTTGCTAATAATGTCAACAGTGCCACCAGGTACTTCTTTTTATTGCGTCCCACATGCGCTTTGGCATCATGCAGACGGCCTTCTTTTGAACCACGCCACAGCCACTTGGCAAGATCTTTGATGTTCTTGAGGCTGTGATAGGTGGATGACTTTTTACCATGCATCGCCAGATTGGCGCCAACCATAGCGGCGGCAATCAACGCAAGGCGCTGCCAGTTGGCCATGCCTTGGGAGTGAGTTCGTAATCGTCGATGACGGGTAGCAAAAAAGCTTCGATTATCTGAAGGAATGGCAATTGTAGGATCTGTGTCACCAGAACCCGCTGCTGTTGACAAACAACCTTCACTATCACTCATCGCTTGAAGTGGCATCGCGCCCAGCAGCACAGAAAATGCCGCAAAGTAGGGCAATAAAGATGTATTTTTTTTCATAGTCCCCCCAAAAATAGAGTATGTGTCCATAAAGTACCTTATCTAGTGTAGAAAAAAGGTGTTACTAATTACTAGTTTGCTTTGCGTAGAGTGTCAGTATAGCTTCTGTAGCAGTAAAAACAATATCATGCTCGAGTATCTAGTGGCGCCCTCAAGAGAATGACAAGCAACGAAACCCTGGATCAAACCCGGGACGTACCAAACTTACCGAATTCCAACCAGCTCACTTACCTTTGCCATTACTTGTCCCGCCTGTGCTTGTGCTTTTTTCGCCCCATGGGCGAGCGCATCATGCAGGTCGTCGGGGCGTTTCATCAGTTCATGATATTTCTCGCGAATCGGTCCAATAAAGGTGTTGATGCTGTCAAACACGCTGCCCTTGCACTGCACACAGCCAATCTCAGCGCTGCGGCATCCCTTATTGGCCCATTTTTGGGTTTCAACGTCGGAAAACATCTTGTGCATACTAAAGATATTGCAGACGTCGGGATTGCCGGGGTCGGTACGTTTAATACGTGCCGGATCGGTTGCCGCGAGGCGCAGCTTCTGTTTTAAGTCCTCTTTCGAGTCGGTCAGTGCGATGTAGTTATTGTACGTTTTACTCATCTTGCGCTGCCCATCCAAACCAATAATTTTCGGTGTGGGTGTGTGCAACGTTCGAGGCTCAACAAAGAGCGGCTGGTCTTCCGGACAAAACTGATTATTAAATTTACGGGCCAGCGTACGCGTCAACTCCAGGTGCTGCGCTTGGTCGACACCAACCGGCACAATGTCTGCTTGGTACAGCAAAATGTCAGCTGCCTGCAAAATAGGGTACGCAAAGAGGCCGACATTGACGGCGTTGGGATTGTTGGCTGATTTTTCTTTGAATTGAATCATGCGCTCCATCTCACCGAACGGGGCAAGGCATGACAGGATCCATGCCAGTTGTGTGTGCCCAGGTACCGCCGACTGCGCAAACAGCGTTACTTTTTCGGGATCAAGCCCCACCGCGAGCAGCGTGGCCATTAGCTCTAATGTATACGTTGAGAGGGTTTCACCCTTGATAGGCTGTGTATGCGCATGTAAGTCGGCGATAAAAAAGTAGCACTCATCACCTTTCGCTTGCAGCTTTAGCCAGTTGTGCAGTGCACCAAAATAATTACCGAGATGAAGTTTGCCTGATGGTTGAATGCCGGAACAGATACGCATGAAAGTCCTTTGTTGTTGGAAAAGAGGGCCGCGCTTTCGTACGTCATCCTGAACTTGATTCAGGATCCAGTCGCGCGTTTTTTTTCTGGGTCCCAGATCTATCGCTCTCGCGATTTGCGCGAAGAGCGGCCCGGGATGACGGGTTGATGACTACGTTGCAGCACAATGCCCCGCAGTATAGCAAATATGCCTATTCCTGCTACACTATTGGAATTGAAGTATTGTTCATGGCAGTTACAGTCGCTGGTGCAGGTACCTGTACTGGAGGAAAGTCTGGACTTCACTCGACACAATGCCTGGTAAGGGTCGCAAAACCTCGGCTAGGGCGGCAACGCAGAAATGCGCTGTCGACGGAAAGTGCCACAGAAACGAAACTACCCCGCAGATGTCATGCTCTCGAGCATCCATTGGACCCTCACGAGGGTAACAAAGCAGGGAAAAGGTGAAACCGTGCGGTAAGAGCGCACGCCGCCGCGCCGTAAGGCCGGTGTGGGTAAACCCCATTGGAAGCAAGGCAATGTAGGTTCGCGTTATAACGAGTCGAGCGTAGCGAACGGGTATGCCGCCAAGATAGATGACTGTTTAAAACAGAATCCAGCTTACTCGCCGATGAACACATAAAAAAAGAGGGTCGCATGTAATAATGCGACCCTCTTTTTTTTAATATAAAATTATGAACCTTTTTGATTTCCTGGCAGCTGATCAAAAGCTCCAGTCGCTCTTGTCCTTGAGCCTGAACCCCTCACTGTTCGTACTGCGCTATGAAGAGGCTTGCTCACAGGAAAGAAAAGGCTTCTCCCCTTTCCTCTAACAGAGCCATGCCACCATCTTTGGTAGTCTTTTTTATGTTTTAGAACATACATCAAATACGCCAGCAACATCGCATACCTGCCCTTGTGACGCCACATATGACGCCCAATCTTGCCCGGTGCAGCTTTTACATCGTTCCAGCGGCCGTTTTCAGAACCGTTTTTAACCCAGCTAAAGCCACGTCCCAGTACCGACTTTTTACCGCGTACGGCCACGTCACCCGCAGCTGCAGCTGCCAGTGCGCTTAACAGAATTTGTTGGTGTGTTGGGCGCCATGGTTTTGGCTCAGACACCATCGCTCGTACCGAATCACCGCCAACGCACACAAGCGCCGCCGCCAACAAAATATATTTCTTCATCATGTCCCCTTTATGGTTAAAAGCAAATACCATCCCCATGATATAAAATACTTAAAAGTAAAAGCTAGTAGTTCACTTTTTCTGCATAACAACACCCCCACCAAAGCGCTTTGCGAAAAAACCGGCAGCAAATAAAAGTAGGTATGGCAGCGACACCCCATGACAATAAATGTAGTACAGCGCCAGTAACGCCAGCACGGCAGTGCTCACTATCGCCGCGCTACTTATTACCGGTGATACAAGCGGTTTATTACGTGAGTCCAGCGCACCAAAGGCGGCGTACATGGTCAAACAAAACGCTAACACTACGCCAAAAATAGACATTTTTTGCAGGCTCAACAGCTCACTAGAAATATTTACCGACAACACGGCAATGATTACCTCAACCAGCAAGCACGCCCATGGCACCTGCTGTTTGTTGATTGATTGTAGCAAGCGACGCGCAGGAAAATGTCCCTCTTCAACGAGGCGATGCAAATTCCACGCGTTACCCGCCAGCATGCCAAACGCACCACCCAACATCGAAACCAGCACTGCGGCATGCAGCACTCGTGGTGCGAGCGCAAAGAAAGGTAAGTAGGTGGTCGCGATTACGCCAAAAAATGGCACGCCACGAACCATTTCAGCAGTAACCAGGGTGCCACTTGCCAGCTGCAGCAACATGACGCTCACCACTACTACGGTAAAACCACCAAGCAAAATAGGTCGCACTGACTGTTTCGGTTGATGAAACAAATGCGCAAGCGCACAGGTCATTTCAAACCCCACCATTGCATAGACAGCAACCGGTAACATGCCAATAAAAAGAGAAAGGTTCATGGGTGCATTCGTCACCAACGACCAGTCACCACAACGCACCATCAAGCACAACAAGGCGAAAAACGGCACCGCTTTTGCCGCAATAAAAAGCCACTGCACAATGCCACCAACACGCACCCCAAGCATGTTCAACCCTACCAACAAAATCATGATGCTGGCATCAAGCAGGGGAACAGGAAACAGTAACAATAGGGGAAAAAGTTGTCGCAGCAACAAAACAAGTGCATGAACAATAAGGCCTGCCGAGATGGTTTTACCAAAGAAGTAGCTCCAGCCGGCCACAAATCCTAATGTTTCTGAACGATAGGTCCGCGTGTACACATACAAGCCGCCGCTTTCGGGGTGACGTCGCGCCAATGCTGCCAGCGTCCACACCACCGGCAGCAAAAAGAGCCCGCCCAATGCGTATGAGATAAAACTAATGCCACCGCCGAGGTTTAACAGCAGTGGC
>JASFWT010000075.1:0-4708 GCA_050049075.1 Candidatus Babelota bacterium
TTATAAAAACACCGGCGCCAATAATGACATTGATGTTAAGCAGAATACCGTTGAGTATTGATATCTCGCGATGTGTTTTCATGAGCACCTCTTATGATCCTCGTTTACCATCGTGGTCACACATGAATCCGACCATACATTCAGCGCCGTTTCTACCATATCAATCAGCGCATAGACCGGCAGAATGACCCCCATCAACTGCACCGGCAGCTGCAAATGCGCCAAAAAGGCGCTGGTCAAAAAGAAACACCCCATTGGCACACCGGCATTCCCGACGGCAGCAATGGTGGCAATCAACAGCCACATCACCATGTCAAAACCGGAAAACACCATGCCGTGACTGCTGCCAACAAACAAAATAGTAATCAGAATAAAGGCGGCACAGCCATTCATATTGATAGTAGCGCACAGGGGCAACACAAACTTACTAATGGTTGGGGAGATTTTTGCGCGCTCCTCGGCACACTTGATGGTGACCGGCAGCGCCGCATTGGATGATTTTGAAAAGAAGGCGGTCGTCAATGCTGGCTTAAAAGCATTCAGCAGGCGTCGCGGCGACAGCCCCTTCATCCACAACAAGACAGGTAGTACAACGCAACCCTGCAGGACATTTGCAGCCAAAACGGTAATAACGTACAACCCAAGCCCAATACCATCTGCTTCACACAGCACCAGCGAGCGAACAAATAACGCAGTGAATGCCCACACACCCAACGGCATCAGCGCCAGAATAAAATGGGTAACTTGCATCATTAACGCAAACAACGTCGAAAATCCCTGATGCAGTAATTTTTTTTGTTTTTCTTCCAATGCCAGTGTGGCAAAGCCAAGCAGCAGCGCAAGGAACACAACTGAGGCGACGTGACTGTTGCTGCTTAAGGCAAAAATGATATTAGTGGGCACGATGGCACGTAAAAAGTCGGCGAATCCGTTGCTTGGTATAGAGGCAGCAGCTCCTGCAGCGTTAGCAATACTCACCACCGGCTTGATGAACACAAATAATAGAATACCCACTATGCCGGCAAGCAACGTCGTTAAAACAGTGTAACGCATGACACGTGTGCCGAGGCAAGCTGCATCACGCTTGTCGGTCATGCCGCTAATAGCAGTGGTAATAGAAAGAAAAATGATGGGCACACTGAGTAACTCAAGCAAGCGCTTGATAACATTGGCAACTTCTGTTGCCGTTGCAAGCAGCGCTGGTGAGTCAACGATACCGGTGAGAATGCCAAGAATGGCGCCAAGCACCATGTACCATGAATTGATCATACAAGGGTTCCTTTCGGTGGGTCATAAAGCGCGGAGCATAGCATAGTTTTGTCATTTTCAAAAAAGCTCGTATACTTGCCCGCTTGGTAAAAAGCTTGCAAAACATCACGCAAATACACCCAACTCAGCAAGGAAAAGTAATGAAAGCCTCTCTAGTACTAAGTCTCTGTCTTGTCAGCGCCCTCTCCCCATTGTATCCCATGGAAAAAGACGCAAGCGAAAAAGTAACAGACACCGTCCTTAAGGCAGAAGAAGTTCTTGAACTATACTCTGATGCAGCGCAACAAAACCGTCTTGATGGGTACCTACAAACAATGGAAAACAGTAAGTCATCAGCGGAAGAGGTTCAAAAAGCGGCTGCAGCATTGATGACTCTTTTACAGGCACATGCGCCTGATCCGAAACTGCCTATTGCACTACAACAATTCTTTGCAACCACTTTGTACCATCTTCTCTACACGCATCGTGAAGTTGAGTGTGATCCTTCGATAGGATTATTCTTTCTTGATCAGCTGCACGCAGCAAACAACAGAGACACTCCCTTCAGCTGCTATCGCAGGACCGCTGACATCTGTGCGAGCCTTATACTGAGTAAGTGTCGCTCCTTTAGCATGGCATCTATGAGCTCAGCAGAACCTGGCAGTCCTTAGACACATTTTTTCAGTTGCGCGTAGATTGCCTTCAGGTCAACAGACACCATTTTGGTGTCGCTGAGTAATGGCAGAAAGCTGGTATCGGATTTCCAGCGAGGCAGTATATGAATATGCAGATGCTGCGGTATGCCACCGCCACCCGCTTCGCCCATATTAATCCCCACATTTAACCCCTGTGCACGTAGTTCTTTTTCAAGAATGCGACTCCACTTCGCAGTCAGCGCCATAAGGTCGTTGTGTATATCGACAGAAAGGTTATAGATTTTGCCCTCGTGTTGAAGCGGCAATACCAGCAGGTGCCCACCGTTGTACGGAAAGCGGTTGAGCATTACGATGCTGTGTGTACTCCGCTCAAGGATGAAGTTTTCTTCATCGGCGTCTGACGCGAAGGCGTCGCAGAAGACACAGGTTGGCACGGAGCCATCTTTGTTGGTGACGTATTGTTTACGCCACGGTGCGTAGAGCCTATCCATGGAAGCCTTTCTTTTACCTTATGCACAGCATGTTTCGTAGCATCTTTAACAGTATGCCAGCCACGTGTACCGGCAGCAACACCCCGTTGGACGACTTTTGCAGAAGCACGTTGCGTTGTATCGACAGCGCTGCCAAACCACAAGGCGCCTTTTTGCATACCTTTTTTCGCTTTCTCTACACTCTTCATAAACAGGTCATGTGAAACCACATGCCAGCCACGCTTTGCAAATGACATCGCCGCATGCATAAAGCGATACCATAGTGCTTGTACGGTATGCCACGCGTGTACAAAAAAGCTGACAATTCTGTTTTGCGGCCTCACTACCGGCGTTGCCTGTGTTGCACCAACAATATCTTCTGGGCTTTCAAGATGTACTTGCTGCGAGCTCACTTTATGCTTCTGCGCTACCTGTGCTATTTCATCAGACGATACCGCTGCGGGAACAACATATTTTGGTCGCCACCACTGCTGGGCTTTTGTTTGTATGATTGTGTAGACACAAGTAACACTTTCGCGTATACGATGAAGCCCTGCAACCAGCATTGCTTTCAGACGGTTAGACCATTCACTAACTATCGCCAGCGCACTCAATCCCATTTCACGAGCAGTTTGATAGCCACTCGCACCAGCCGCCGCAACACAGCTGACGGCGACAGAAGCACTCTGCTGTGCAGACGACATTACTTTTTGGGCTCCACTACACACGGTGGAACCCATATGCTGCGCGCCTACGGTAATTTTTTGTGCACCAGTAGCAGCAGCGCCTCGTGTCTGAAACCAGCCGCTTTGTACCGTGCTGCCGACCTGCTGCGCCACTTTTTTTCCGTTCGCCGCAAGACGACTACAGCTATTTACTGCTGCTTGTGCCGCAACCCGTGTATGTGTTGCCACAGCCTGTCCCGCTGCCGTCGCATACTGAATACAAAGTGCTGCTGTCGATTGCGCAGAGGTGACGGTGCGTTTAGCGCCGGCACCAAAAAATCCACCGATACGCTTACCAAAAGAAATCATATGTGCTGCTACCGTGCGTCCCCCTGCCATTATTTTTCCAAAAAAGCCACGTGTAGCACTTGCAACGCGGTCAGCAATACGCACAACACCACACTTAAATGAGGTAAAACCTCGCGGTATACACTGAGCACTTTCTATGGCTACTTCTTTCGTTTTTTCCGCTAATACGCAACAACCATTAGCCGTACGATGCGCAACAGCAACACTTGCTGATACTGCCGTTTTAACAACTGAACACGTGCGCTGTGCTACACCACTTATACCAGAAGTAACCGAACGACCTGCGCACACTGTACCATTTACCGCGCGTCTACCTACCGCGGCGGTTTGTGTTGCAAGAGTGGTACAACCACCACTGACTTTTCTTCCCATCGCATGAATGGTACCTGCTGTCGCACGCGCTACCCGAGTAATCGCCGCTTTCAACAAACAAAGCACATGACGGAGACCATTTATAACAGCATGTAAACAGTTGGTTAACACCACACCAACTCGCTGCATCATGCTCTTTGTGCCAGTGGCTATCGTGCTACCAACACGCGCAGCGCTCTGCGCAGAACTTTTACCTACGGCAAGTAAACGACTTGTCACGGCAGTTGCACAACGTTTCACGCAGCAGCCTACGTTCTCTGCCGCTGCTTTTGCTCCTCGCGCTGCAGCTGCTGTTGTTGCCGCAACCGTTCCGCAGCCATCAGTTATTTTTTGTGCCATCGTACGTGCAGCATAAACAGCCTGGGCACCAGACCAACGCGAGCCTTGCAGCGGACCTTTTTTCACTGTGCATGTACCATTACACACTGTTCTCGCGATGGATGCTGTAACGCTATACACACCACGCCCTACTGCTCGACAAGCAGCATACACTGCAGCACATACTCCTCGAACTCCTGCAAAGACGCCACGACCAGCAAGAATAATACCGTGCCGTGCTCGTACAGCAACGCCATGTATAGTATCGATAGCAGAACAGAGAACACCGGTAATAGTGCGCTGCAGAGTACTGCCATAACGCCCCACTGTTGCCGGTACGGTACCAACATAAGTACCCACGCTACGTACCGAATCACCAGCCGTGCGTATGCCACGTTGTATATCACTCATAAGCGTACGCGCTATAACGGACGCTTCACGACGCATGCGAGTAAGGGCATTCCGTGTGCGTACCCACCACGAGCTTACCTTGTACAATGCCCATGCACGAACAAGGTGCCGCTCTTTAACGGTTACCTCTTCCTGGTATGGATTGTGTTGCTGCTCAACGGTAATAGTTCTCTCTAGTGGCTTACTGACGTACCACGTA
>JASFWT010000015.1:0-9199 GCA_050049075.1 Candidatus Babelota bacterium
TCTTGTTCACAAAGTATTGCCATTGGTGATCGTGCATTATGTACACCAGTGCTAACAACGCATCTTTTAATGCGGTGCTACACATCGTTGGAAACAGCTGCGTAATCATGGTGTCAGCGTACGGAAAATAGCGCTCAAGGTACTCGGTATAAAAACGGCAGGTTGGCACTCCCTCATCGCCACCTTCACGCACAAAGAATGTTGGCAAATCAGATGATGTCGACTCTCTCTGTTGCTGGTCTTTAAATGCCGATACATGACCGCTGAGTAGCGCAGAGGTGTAGGCAACATCACGTGCCTCAAGATGCAATTGTGTGAGGGCAGGAATTGGCTGCTGCGTTTCAGGGTTGGTATCGCACCACAAGCATGCAGAAAGCATACGCGTTGCGCAAAAAGCGAGTACAAAAATGACTCGATGCAGGTTTCCCATTACTGCCCCCTCATCACTGGTGTTCGCGTTAGCGACACAATTTTGTTTTAAAACGAGTAATAAATTCTTTCATACACTCGGTGTTTGCATGAAACATCATCATGGTTTCAGCAGAGTACTTCGTCCAAAAGCCATGCGTGTTTTGATTACAATCTTTTTCAAGTTGATCGGCAAACGCTTGGTTGTACGCAATTATCTCTTCAACATCACGTGTCAGTAAACCATGATTGCGTTTTGGTGTGATCAAGTACATCAGTGCAATTAAATTTTGAAAGCGCCACATAACATACTCATACTGGCTAATCACATCGGAGCGATAGTACGTTACTTGTTCAGCGGCACCATACAGAGAACCTTCTTTACCTGCTTGGTTGTTTCGTGCACGGTGTAATGATTCGCGCAGCTCCAGCAGCGTGCCCTGTAGCAGCTCTTCTTCTTGCACAAACCATCCTTTGTACCCACGAAGAATACTCATAACGACATCTTCGGTACTGCCGGCAAGTGCTTTGAAGACACGTGAAAAACTAGCCAGTGCAATGGCAACAGTACCAAAACCTAAGCCCTGCAAAAGAGCACGCTTAAATGGACCATTTTTTTCTTTATGATCCCAATGCCGTACTTGGCAGGCACGAAACTTATCTTGGTCCATAATTGCTGATTCAATAGCAGGAACTGTCGCCTTCTCGCCCTTGCCGATCAACCACATCAATCCAACAATGGCGCCAATACTGGCGAGGGCACCAAAACCTGCCTGCGCCCAGCGCGTACGCATGGTTGATTGCAGTCGAGCTTTCTCCTCTTGAATGCCGTCCATGGCAAGGCGTGTCAGCTCAACAGTACGAAGAAATGGTTTTTTGGCATGCGCCGGCAGCTGATGCGGCACGGTATGAAGGTGCTGGTCATTGCCAGCGCCACCACGTGGCACCACTGACATAACTGGCATAGAAGTAGATACTATACTGAGTAAGAGTAAGCAGCGAGAAAATGTCTTCATAGTGCTCTCCTCATATGAAGAATAAAAATGATTACGCGTCACGTAGAATGGTTACATGTTGCCGTAGCCGTACGCACCATGACGTGGCTGTGTTGGAGCAGCAGGCGTCGCGTTTTTATCTTTGCTGTAGCCACCGTGATAACGACCAACAATGGCACCCAGAAGCTCAAAGCGCTTTTTCAAATCTTTGCTGAGTTGCGGCAAGAACAGCTTGGTGTCACCACTCGCCAGTTCTTTGAGTGAGCGTGATGGCAACAGAATCTCATCACGAAGCAGCTTTAAGTCATCCTGCAAGCGCACGATGTGACGCACAATATTTGTTTGCGTGTTGGCACCCTTGGCGCTGGAGAGGTAATATGGCTTATGGAATTCAAAGTTATCAATCAAATCGCTCAAATCTTGCGCATATCCTTGTACCTTCAAACGCCACACGCGATCTTCTTGTTGCTGCGCAAATTCTTCTGGTGATGGCAGCTCTGCACCATCTTCTCCCATATCAAGGAAGCTCCCAAAACGATCACTCTTGCTGCTGTTTGCCAGCTGCACACTGTCTTTTGCTTTTTTATCGAGCTCTTGCAGAATAACCTCATCAACTAAGCGACCCCAGTCACTCAAGTCGGTTACATTAAGTGGACGATACCCACCATGGAAAAGCTTGTACCAAATAGCGAGGACAAAACCGGAAAATGAACGGAGCATGCCACCAACAACCGAGTGCCACATTTCGCTGCCCTCTTTATCAAGGGTCTCTTCAAGCTTCGTACCAATCAGATTTGCCACACGATAAGAAAGACCGGCGCCTGCACCAGTCAATGGATCTTCTGCCTCGAGATCTAGCATTGACCACGCATCTTTACCGGCAAAGCCACGAGCCCAAGCAGTACCCACAATTGAACCAGCATTTTTACTCGCGTCATTAAAGCGTTGTTCATATTGCGTAATAGAGTCATTTAACTCCGCAAGACGCAGACTGTACTCTTCCATGCGACCTGTCCAGTTATCGCGATTGTTTTCAAGCGCCCCACGGCGACTATGCAAACTATCCAAGTGTGCACGAACTTCGGCTAAGCGCTTTGAGCGATTCCGCCCTGCACTGTTATAGCCACCCATACCGTAGGGATACATGCCACCGAAATGTGGTCTATCATCGGATGAAAAAAGAAGCTGCCCGTTTGCCATGATCAGCAACGCGCAGCATAGAGAAAAACGTGAAAACTTTTGAAATGTGATCATACCAACCCCTTGGTTTTAACCTTAAAAACATTCCCTCGCCAAGTGCAAGGCACAGGAAAAGTGTAGCAGGATTGGGACTTTTTGCAATATTTAGGCGCGCGCCACTACATCGTAACGTGCCAGGCGAGCATGTAACTCTTCAAACAAGCCAATAAATGATTGCTGCGTCTCTTTTTCGTATTCAACAATGAAACGGCTGGTTGCGTTATTAATGTCACGCTCAACATAGTCAGCAAGAGTATTCAGGTGTTTGGTTATTTGTGCCACATCTTTTTGCACGGCGGCATGACGCGCCTTTGGCGTGATGAGAAACATCAACGCCAGAATGCGCGCTACTTGGTCGTACATTTTTTCAAAACGACGCACGCTATCACCGCGGTAACCCAAGTGTGCCAACTCATCATCATCTTTGATAATCGGCTTGTAGGTCACCAGCTGCTCTGCCGGTGCATTACTGTTAGATGCATACGTCAACGAGTGATACATGACGCGGGCATTTTTCTCGAGTACCGCTGATTCATGCAGCAACCAACCTTTGTAACCCTTTGTAAGACCGGTCATCCAACGCTTCAATGATGACGAAGCGTTTTCTGCCGTATCTTGCCATGAAGCCCAAATAATACCCGCACTTGATGCGGCAAGCGCAAACAGAAAGGTACGAATAAACATTACTGACCAACTCATATTCCAATCAACATAGTTTCCAATGTTGCGCCAAAGACGAGCCTGGTATGCGTTAGAGTTAGTTGCAAGAGTACAATCATCTTCTCGCGTGCTACCATCACCGTGTGGTGCCTTCATCCTTTTCAGCAGCGCACGCATTGGTATCACATCTGCATTAGCAAGCACACCGATTGTTCCCAAAACAGCGGTAACAAGATATCCAAAGCGCCAGCGAATCTTGCTCATATCTTTTTGCAGCTTTGCGGTCGTTTCAGCAATGGCTACTTTTGAGATACGTGGCAGCGAAACGGGAGGCAGCGACCCAACAGCCTGCAGTGGTAATTGAAAAATAAAAGAAAAGAAAAACACCAAAAGGCCCCAGCGGCCGGTAATAGAAGTGTGATGATGTGCCATAGTAAAATCCCCCGAGAAATATGCTGTATGGGTTAAGGGTACTGAATTCAAGAACACAAAGGCAAGTAAATCAGCCTTCAAAGACCGTCACACTCTTGAGGGTCTAGTGGATCCTCGAGAGGATGACAGATCCCGGATCAAGTCCGGAATGACGCCTGCTGTACGGGATGACACCTGCAAGCAGGAGTAATAATCATCAAGTCAGCTCACCCTTTAAATACGCACCAGTCACGCTTGCCTTGGCATTACTCACCTGCTCTGGCGTGCCAGCAGCCACAATATGGCCACCACGGTCACCACCTTCAGGGCCAATATCAATCAGATGGTCAACACATTTGAGCACATCAAGGTTGTGCTCAATGATAGCAACGGTGTTGCCTTGGTCCACCAACCGCTGCAGCACTGTGATGAGCTTTGCTACATCGTGACTGTGTAAACCGGTCGTTGGTTCATCAAGAATATAGAATGTATTGGTACCACGCTTTGCCAATTCATTCACCAGCTTGATCCGCTGCGCCTCACCACCAGATAGCGTTGTAGAGGGCTGACCAAGGCGAATATAGTCAAGGCCAACATCACTCATCAACTTTAAGCGTTTGGCAATGCGTTGGAACGGCGCAAAGAACTCAAGCGCTTCGCGTACCGACATGTGCAACACCTCGGCGATGTTCTTGCCATTAAAGAGAATTTCCAAGGTCTGACTGTTGTAGCGCTGCCCACGGCACACCTTACATTCGATTTCAACATCCTCAAGGAAGTGCATTTCGATAGTGATCTTACCATCACCGCGACATTTACTGCAGCGCCCTTTGGGCACGTTAAAGCTAAAGCGACCCGGCTGATAGCCACGCGCCTTACTTTCTGGCACCGCGGTAAACAGGTTACGAATTTCATCAAAAATGCCGAGATAGGTTGCCGGGTTAGAACGCGGCGTACGACCAATAGGACTTTGGTTAACCAGTACACAGTTATTCAGATTCTCTGCACCAATTAATTGGTCATACTCACCACCACCGTGGTATCCCTTACTAAAGTAAGTGGTCAGCGCAGGTGCCAGCGTCTGCATAATCAAACTACTTTTACCGGAACCAGAGACGCCAGAAATACCGGTCAACACGCCCAGCGGCAAAGTTAAATCAACCATCGCCAAATTATTAGTATGAATTTTCGTCAACTTAAGCTGACGATCGCTGGTGCGACGCTTTGTCGGGACTGGAATGTGTTGCTTGCCAGAGAGATAGGCACCGGTCAGAGAATTTTTATCTTTTCTGAGTTGCGCTGGCGTACCACACGCCACCACTTTACCACCAAGCTCGCCGGCCGCAGGACCAATATCAATGACATAGTCTGACTGCGCGATAGTATCCATATCATGTTCTACTACCAATACCGAGTTGCCCTGATCACGCAATGTTTTCAACGTAGCAATCAAGCGATCGTTGTCTCGTTGGTGCAGGCCAATACTTGGCTCATCAAGTACATACAAGACACCACTCAGTGCAGAGCCAATTTGTGTGGCCAGACGAATGCGCTGCCCTTCACCACCAGACAACGTACGCGCGGTACGTGCCAGCGTCAGATACGAAAGACCAACGTTATACAGGAAGCCAACACGATTGCTGATTTCTTTTAAAAGAGGCTCGGCAATTTGTGCATGTTCTTCACCCAGCGTGATACCGGTAAGAAAGGTTTTGAGTTTTTCAATCGAGTAGTTGCTAAGCGTAATGATATTAACGTTGTTAACGGTAACAGCTGCTGCATCAGCACAGAGGCGCTGACCGTGACAACCGGGACACTCTTTTTGCTTGCCCCAGCGCTCATTACTTTTTGGATTGGCCGACGGCTTACTGTGTGTCCCTTCTGCTTGCCACTGCCAGGTATGCACAAAGCCAAGGCCATGACAGGTGCGACAAGCGCCAACCGGTGAGTTAAACGAGAATAGGCGTGGTTCCATCTCGGGAAACGAGCTGCCACAGTTGATACAGATGCGCTCGGCAGAATATAATTCGCTGTGCTCTTCACCCTTTTCATCAGTGTAAGACAGCTTGCAGAAACCTTGCGTTAGCGTAAACGCACGTTCGATTGCCTCCTGCACGCGCACGCGTTCTTCTTTACTGACCACGAAGCGATCAAGAACCACATCAATAGTATGACGATGTGTTTTTGGTAGGCGCAGCGCTTCTACCTCTTCACGACTACGAAAGCGATGCAACGTGCCATCAATCATATAGCGGTAGTAGCCACGATCAAAGTAAGAAAGAATTTGCTGCGTGAACTCACCCTTGCGCTCGATAGCAATGGGTGCGGCCCAGGTAATGTCTTTACCTTGAAACGAATCTAACACGAGACGCGTAATGGTCTGCGGCGACTCTTCACGAATAGGTGTTTTACAGTTGGCGCAGTGCGGCACCCCAATACGAGCGTATAGCACACGAAGATAGTCGTAGATTTCGGTGATGGTGCCGACGGTTGAACGTGGATTGTAACCGACGGTCTTTTGATCAATAGCGATAGCAGGACACAGCCCTTGAATCTTATCAACATCGGGCTTACGACTCACCCCCAAAAACTGCCGAGCGTAAGAAGAGAGTGACTCAACATAGCGGCGACGCCCTTCCGCATACAAAGTGTCGAGTGCTAAAGAGCTCTTTCCAGATCCAGACGGTCCCGTAACAATAACCAGCTTGTTCTTTGGAATCGTGGTCGAAAGATTTTTCAGATTATGCTCACGCGCACCAGTCACGATAATACTGTTGGTGGCATCCATTTTTTTAGACGTCATTAGCTATTACTCTTTTAAGAAAACATACTTAGAATTGAAAGTTGAGCGTTACCAGCACCTGTGGCCAGTGCCATTTTTTCACCAACTGTCCCTTTTTGTTGTATTGCAAAACACGATCGTAGGAAAACGTTCCACGCACGAAACAGTTGCGAGAAATGAAGTGGTCAATACTGACTGAAGGGGAAAGAAATAATGCATTCACAAAATCAAAGCGCTCACGCAAGTCTTGACTGCTTGGCTTATGAATCGCCAGATTACCCTGATCAAAAGGATCTGGCTGATCATTAATACGGCGGAAAAGCCAGTAATGCAACCCTAGGCAGACGCGCGTATTCTCATCGACAACACACCCAATCCGCACTGCCGGTGTCAACAAAGAAAGATCAACAGATACCGTCCAGTTAGGGTTCAGGTACACACTGCGCTCAAGGCCGAGACGCACATCAAGGGTACCATCCTGTTCTGACTTGCCGTTTGCACTGTTACGAGTGATAGAGGCTACCCCTGCACCCAGTCCCATACTCCAATAATCCCAGCGTCCTTTATCAACGGGATAGAGCTCACGCTCGTTGCGCAATGCCTGTGCTTTTTGTTGCAAGTATGATTGTTGATGAAGGTGATCAAGCGTATGACCGTCAGTGGTGCGCGGCAGAAAGCGCTGAGCTTGTGCTGAGTTTGGCGCCGCACACAGCGGCAGCATCAAACAAGAAAGTAAAGAGAGAATAAGAAGAGAAAAACGGTAACGAACGGTCATACTAGGCCCCTTGTATTAAATAGTACAATAGGGCCCAGTATAGAGAATAGAGGGGTTTTTACAACTAGAACCGTGCAGTCAGGTTTGCTTGCAGGGTCAATAATGCCGGCACATTACGACCGGCAAAACAGTACGCAAATGCACTATTGAAGAAGCACGTGTCATTAAAGCGATAGCCGAGGCTGGTTTGAATGGTGTGTCCAACACGGTAGGTGTTGCGCGTTGCTACATCAGCAGCATAGGTTGCATCATCACTGAGTGAAGACAGTTTTTCACTCTCGCGAAGGAACAAGTCATAGCACACACCAAAGGTAATAGGTCGCTTAAAGCATTGCTCACAGTTGTTACCAAATGAGAGCTGCATCTCAAAACCTTTGGTCAGCGTTGCGCGCTGCAGGTGCGCAGCAACATGTTTCATCTCGGTTTCATTTTGATTTACAAATGGCTCGGTGTTGAATTCCAGCAGCTCACTCCATGGTAAACGACGTCCGAGTACCTCAACAAAGCGTTTGCCATCGTTGCCGGTGTTGTTGCTGATGACTTGTGACACACGACGCACCACTCGTGTCGGGAAGTTGTATCCCAATTTAACATTTACAAAAGGATTAGCGTAATGGCCACGGTGCCATGAAGCACTTCCGGTCAGGTGCATCGCAGTACCACCGCCGTTGCCTAACTCTGGCTGCCAGATGGTAGTCCCACGGTTAATGCGCCCGGTCCCTAGTACCAACTTAGCACCAACATGAGTGCGATCAATGTAGCGGAGCTTACACAAATATGAACCGGCAACACTCATATCACCAATGCCATATGCTTGCTGTGTTTTTTTGAGCTGCACACCATTGCTAATGAATGTCTTTTCAAGAAAATCTTTCATCGTAGTGTACGTATCATAAAACTTTGGCGTTCCTTCCGGCACACCATTTAAAGCTACGCGGTTTGCGGTAGTAATCTCTGCATCCTTAGAAAGATCAAGACGATGCTCTTCACGCACAATCGGCAAATTAAAACGAACGGCTAAGCGCTTATTCCTAAATGAGCGCTCATAGCTGAGGTCAAACACTTGGCGATTGCATGATGCATCAAACGTCAGTACTTGATCGCTCAGAATACTGAGGTAGTGATCGCCCGCGGTCACCTCTGCTGGCGTACCACCGGCTGCTTTAAAAATCTTTGCCTGGGGTGTCGTAGCAGAGAGCAACTTGCTTGCGGCAAATGCTTCAGCAAAGGTAAAGCTTGGTTCACCAAATACCAGGCAGGAAAGATCTTGTTTCTTTCCATTTTTATCGTGCGCACGGTGCCCCCAGCTGTGCGTCAACGTAAAGCTCATTTCCTCATCTTGCTTTTCAGGAAGATAATCCATTTCTGGCTGCTCGCGCAGATACTCTTTCCACGCATTGAAGGTTTTGAATAACCACGGCGATTTTAGAAGTGTACCGTTCGCGTTACCACCACGGCTGCGATACTCATCCAGCTTATTTTGCAGAATGCCAACTTTACGTTGCATACTTTCCAGCTGGCGCCCTACCTCTTCCTCTACTTTTTTACTGATACGCTCGTTACGATCTTTTAACATTGAATCGTAATCTGCATGCGCTGCAGAAGTCATTAAAAGAAGTCCCGCTACCCCCACGATAGCATTTGTAAGCCGGTTCATGCTCCACTCCTCGTATACGCTATTATAGGCGCTGTCCACCTGGTTTTATTTTAAACATGCCCTGCGGCCCCGTGCCGTATATTACCCCGGTCGTATCATCACTTGTTATGCGTTCTTCATCTCGTAAAGGCACGGTAACACTATGGGCAGTCAACACAATTTTTTCGCCATCTGAGTTAACAAAATAGAGACTTGAGTGCAATCCTTTGGTCAGATTGATCAGCGGCGCAACAACCTGCCTTGCGCTGCCAGAAACACAGTGACCTTCTGCC
>JASFWT010000031.1:0-7303 GCA_050049075.1 Candidatus Babelota bacterium
GCCTTTTGCTCGCTAGAAACTCTTGAGGGTTTATACGAAGAGAAATTTGCGGGCGTTGACCGTATCTCGGTCTCGTTTACGCAACCATCATACAAGAACCTACCCTGGTGGCAGCGTTTGGTAATGCAGCTACGCGACTGGTGGCAAGGTGAAGACGGCACTCGCTTGCGCTACCTACATGCGCTCAAATATGTGCTCAGTGGCCTCTCGGTTCGTGGCTGGGAAGAGCTGTATCCTGATTTGGCAGCTAGCCTGGCGCTGGAAAAATATGCCATCACTATTGTGCTTGCGCTTATCGCCCTCGTGGCCAGCATGCTAATGATCTGCCTGCTGTTTATGCTGCTGCAGTTTAAACGCCGTGATATTGCCATTCTGCGTGCCATGGGCGCCAGTCGTGATGATATTCATTCTCTTTTTCATCGTATCGGCCTGACCATCGCATTTCGCAGCGTAACCGCTGGCTTGCTCTTTGCTGGCGCCGTCGGATGGTGGCTGCAAACCTATAAGATGATCACCCTGCCTGATGTCTACTACCTGCCGTACCTGCCGGCCAGCCTTGAGCCCAGCGGCTTTATTATTATCTTTTTGGTCACCATGCTGTTGGCACATTTGGCGTGCCGCGTACCACTACGGCAACTCCGGTCGCTGGACATAACAGAAATATTTCGCAGTTAACAACACACCAGTTCAATAGTAAAGTCCACTACGATTATTTTTAATCGCCAGATTTATGTACTTATCGCGATATTGCTCGAGAGTTTTGAAGAGCGCATCGAAAATCAGTAAAGCCCAGAATAAAGAATGGTATCTCAGAACGACCACTTATTGTAGAAAGTACGTCACGAATTGGAGACTGGAAAGGTGATACTGTGATTGAGACACAACACAAAGATGCAACTGTTTCATGCAACGAACATACCAGTGGCTGGTCAGACAATATTTGCCAAAAACAAAAACTTTTCCTAGTGTCTCTGTAACCTGCACTAAAAATCAATTAAACAATCAATCAAGAAAGTCACTTCCGTATCACACCCTGTTGCGATCTTTTAAGGTGACTCTAAATTACCCCCGATTGGCGTATTTCATACTTGAATGGGCCTTATTATAGGAGATACATCTATGTATAAATTGCTCACTTTATCCTTTTTGACCACACTGACATTAGGTAGTAACCCACTCAATGCGCACATCATTTTTAATGAGTTGAAAAATCATGACTCTATTGGATCATGGGCGAGTACCGGTGCTGGTGCAGGTGCTGGAGCCGGTGCTGGCGCAGGGCGTGCAGCTGTTCCCCATAAAACGATCCTTATCTGGAGCACAGATCTTGGTGAAGACGTATCTTCATTCGAGCACTGCTCAAGACCAGCTGCAGTGCTACACATTGATGAGAAAACGGCAGTGGTTCTTCCCGACAAACTCGCCCCACTGTACCCCACACAGATGGGGCAACTCGCTACTGCTTTTGCCTCTGCTAAAGGCATACCACTTACTAAAATCCTTCCACATTTATCTACTCGTGAGCTCACAGAAATAATAAAAGCAATAATTGCTTTTATTTGCGATAAAACTATTCTCTTCTTACCCAAAGGAACACGCGATCGTAATCCGCAACGCAATCTGCTTACTCATCGGATTCATAGTTCTATTCACAGGTACATCCCTCACGAATCCACCGTCATCTCCCTCTTTAATGCGGCAACTATTTTAACGCGGTCGCGAGAATCGATCATTGCTGTTGCTCGAGAGTTGCATATATCAGATTACGTAGCACCAATGCTCAAAGCAATGCGACGCGAGCATTTTTCGACAACTCTGGTTAAGGGAATCAACTCCATTCCTTCAGGAACTACGCTGCATAAGGCCTTTGCTCCATGGAAAAATGAATTCAGAAGAGTACTTCCTGCAGCACAGGTTGATGAGCTTGAGTATTTTTCTCAAAAAGCTCTCTCACCTCATGACCGCCTTCCCTCCTGGGCTGAGGAAACCCGCCTACAAATATACCGCGAAAAAGATCCCACTGCTGTTGAAGGCGCCATTGAGAAAATAAACGAGATTCTAGCAAGATATGACAACAGTGATCCAAGTCAAGTAGAAGCATTTATAGGAGAAATAATCCATTACTGCAATTATCTTGGCTATCTAAATAAGAAACAGCAAGAAGTCATTCTTGACCCCCTGCTGTGCTATGCGAAGCAAGCTACTGACGTAACTAATAACTATCTCGATGCATTAAAAATAATCTTCCTTCTGCGTCTCTATAACCACTCGGAAGATCTGTATAAAAGATTTATTGAGTTCGCAACGAATCATTTTCCGAACTTAGCTTCTGTCTCACTCTCCTTTGGTGACTTCTCTACAACATGCACTATTATTGATGCATTGATACAAACTTTAAAAGGATCTTTTATCTATAATATGCTCGGCTTAAATAATGATTTAAAGTATAGAGCAGTATGCTTTCTGACGTTGCTTGCCGCACACGGCACACCAGCCATACGTGAGCAGATGCTACCTGGTCTCCCTGCACTCACACACGCTCTTGCCGATACCGGCCCCAAGGGGGAAAAAGCTGCAGCCTGCCTCGCAGAACTTGCCAAACACGGCACACCAGCCGTACGTGAGCAGCTGATACCTGCTATCCCCGCACTCACACGCGCTCTTGCCCATACCGGCCCCAAGGGGGGAAACGCTGCATACTGCCTCGCAAAACTTGCCAAACACGGCACACCAGCCATACGTGAGCAGCTGATACCTGCTATCCCCGCACTCATCAACGCTCTTGCCGATACAGAGGCCAAGGGGTGGCGCGCTGCAGACTGCATCGGGTTTCTTGCCAAACACGGCACACCAGTCATACATGAGCAACTGTTCACTACTCTCCCCGCACTCATCAACGCTCTTGCTGATACCGGCCTCAAGGGGGAAAACGCTGCATACTGCCTCGCAGAACTTGCCGAACACGGCACACCAGTCATACATGAGCAACTGCTCACTACTCTCCCTAAACTCATAGACGCTCTTGCTGATACCGGCCCCAAGGGGGAAAACGCTGCAGACTGCCTCGCAGAACTTGCAAAACACTCTCCCGAGTCTTTTCGTGACGCTCTTACTCATGAATCAATAAAAGACATTCGACAGATACTTGCTACGGATTTAAATGAGTATAAAAGAAAATCGCTCACTAAATGCCTAGCATTAGCTCAGCTTAAGTAAAGATTACGAGTGATATGATTTTCAAACAAAGCTCAAGGCCGGTCTTAGAGTGATTGCCATTCATAGCAGCTCTCTTATAAGACAAGCGCGAATCGCGCATTTATTCATTTTTTTACAAATTCCTTGCGTACACCAAAAACCTCGCTCTATAGTTCGCGCATAATGAACCCACCATCCACCCAAAGCCTCATTAGAAGGAGTGCGTTATGGCTGACCTGGTAACACAAGATACATTCACTGAGCGAGATCGGTGTCTCGTAGATTTGGTAACCGGTTTACCCCATAAGATTTTGGAAAATTACTCCCTAGATGGGCTTTCACAGATGGTGCTGCATGACCTCAGTCATGACAATGGCTTTGCCCTCAGCAAATCAACCTATCTGGTCGATAATCCTGACTTTGATCACCTCATGGGCGTCGCCGGCTATGACCACAGCGAATGCCATTTCCATAAAGAAGATATCTGGTCCGATCCGGGCGCTTTTAAGACCGACATGGAAAAAGCCGAATTTCATAAGCACATTCGCAAGTTGCTAGGCGGCTCTTTTAAAAGAAAAGATATCAACCTCAACGATGCCGATGACGTACGAGAGCTTGGGAAGCAGTTAGGGCTTGCAGAACCAAGCTTTTTTTCTTGGAAAAATCGCTACGGCAACCACGGCCTCTTCCTCTACGAAAAAAACGACAAGATTTGTCTCTGGCGTCACGGCCTGCTGAAAAATATCAGTAGCTTGCTGAGTATGTGTAATAGAGGTTAGTAACACCAAGCATTAGCTTACCGACAGCAACTCATCAACAACAGAGCCAAGCCCCATCTGCTCAGAGCCTTTTACCAGCACTAGCGCAGCCTCTTCTTGAATAAGCGGCTCAACGATGGCACGCGCCTCTGCCGGCGTTTGCACACAGGTAACCTTCATAGTCACTGGCGCGGTGCGCGCCACTTCATGAGCTTGCTCGCCCACTAGAATTAAGTGCGTGATACTGCGCGCCTTAAAAAGGTCGCGACCAATTTGACGGTGCCAATACACACCTCGGTCACCAAGGTCGGCCATCTCGCCCAGTACGGTGATCTTACGATCGTACTGATGCATATCATGAAAGGCACTAACTGCTGCACGCACACTTGCCGGGTTGGCATTATGCGAATCATTAACCAGCAAGCCTCGCGCCTTGGGTAGATCAAGAACTTGAAAGCGTCCCGCAATAGGTTTGAACTTTTGCAGCCCCTCAACCACGACTTCAAATGGGGTGTGCATGAAGTAGCAGACCGCACTCGCTGCCAGCGCCGCGTATACCACGCCAATGTGGTTACCGGGCAACGTGATGTCCGCCTCTTGGTCGTACACCTTCAGGCGACAGCGCGTCGCAAGACTGTGGTCATTGCACACCACTGTGCGTACCTCCTTAGCGGTAATAACATTCTTGCGCCCTTTCAAGCCGTAACGCACTACCGGATGTGCGTAGCAACGTTTTGCAAGCAGCGGATAATCACCACACACCATACCAATCTGGCTGGGCGTAAACTGAGAGAATAGTTGGAGTTTTTCTTCGGCTACCGCCTCGATGCTGCCAATATCATGGAGGTGGTCGGCATCTACAGCAGTTACAATACCAAGCGATGGCTGCAACAGCTGCATACACTTTGCCATCTCACCGGGACGACTGACGCCAACCTCAAACACGCCGGCGACCTGGTCGGTGCTGATGTGCAGTATAGAACGCGCTACATCACGCACCGTCGTTTGCGCGCCGTCGGTGGCAAAGATACTGACACCGTCATTGGTAAAAATGGTTTTTAACATAGCGGCAGTAGTGCTCTTTCCTACTGAGCCGGTGATTGCCACCATCGGCATCATCGCCTGGCGTCGCCACAACGAAGCAACACTATAAAAAGCTTCTTCGACATTAGGGGCGATAATGGCCTCAAGGCCAACGCGCTCACTTGGTGGTAACTCTTTTAAGAGGGGAAGATGCTCTTTTTCAAGGACAAAGAACCGTGCGCCACGACGAGCAGCAGCGACAACATGCTCCGCCCCATGTGCGTTACCTTCGCTTTTGCCTGGCAGCGCCCAATAGGTAGACCCCGGCTCTGCTCGCTCCGGATTGGTAATGATGGGAAGTAAGGAATATTGTTTGCGATGAGGAGGTTCAGGAAACGGCACGCCCTCACGGTTGTAGCGCAGGCACTCGCTACCAGGAATCAATTGACAGAGATGGGCAATGCTCAGCTGCATGGTGTGTGTGCCGTCATACTAGAAGGTGAGTGGTTGTCTGTATGTGGGGTTGCTATGCGCCAATGATAAGCGAGGAAGTACGCATATTTACCAGGTGTTCGAATCTACTATATATGCACATATAGTCAAGTTTGGTTTTAGTAAAAGGCAAAAACTAACTGTATGGTGACGGCAGCAATAAGTAATTTAGATTTTTTTTCGCTCATCCTGCACTAATCAGAGGGCTTAAAGTCACACCAAAAAAGACAATTCCATAAATCATCTTCACTTAGGGGGCCCATTAATTTTCGCTTTTTAAGATGCTCAGCCATTTCAAGAAATGTTTTCTTCAACTCTTTTTTAACCTCTTCATCCTCTAGGCCACAAAAAAGAAATAATCGTCGTATAGCTGCACCAATAAAGACAGCATCGCTCTTTCCTTTCATCTCGTTTTCTTTAAAATAGTTTATTACATAGTGAGCTGGCCGCCACCATTCTTCGCGAAAGCGAAGCAAGCTCTTTGCTACCTCTATACCCGACAACTTTTTAGCCTGCGGTCTTTCTGTATCAAATAAGATGATTGTGTTTCCTTTGATAGCGATATTAAAATCATGCGTATCTTCCGCTCCTGCACTAATACAAAAGTCAATAATTGCATCTTGCTGAGCCTCGTTTGCCATGTCTATAGGGCAAAAAGAGGAATGTTCCGACAGGGGAGTCATTCCTTTTTTTATAGCTTCTTCTGACAAGTACTCCTCAAGGACTACCGCGGTGCGATCGTTAATACTTTTCTCTTCCCAGCTTTGCCTTGGTCTCATTGCAAGAAAAGAACGAACTCCCTCAATTTGAGAGTGTCTATGTTTACATGTTAGATCTTGCGCACGTGTTACGCGCCTCACGTGGCGGCGTAATGAATGATTCTCACCACGTGTGTTACTATCCTTAAATTTTTGCTGTAAAGTATAAGCACAGTAGGGGTTTGGCACTTTTATTAAAATACCATCCTTTCTATTCCCAAAAATCAAAATACCCCTATCTAGGAGACCGATCAAAGAGAAACCTTCTGGAAGCTTGCCTTCAATGCCTTTTGCATACTTACGTATTGTGTCACAATTTATCCCTCTTCTTGCGGCTTCATACCGACACTGATATTCACGCGGATGCAGCAGTCCTACTTGTTCAATAGCATGTGCGGTTCTTTGAAACGTATTCCCATCTTCTTTCGGCTCTACTATATATCTTTTTAGTTCTTTTTGCTCTTCAGCGAGTCTCTTCCGCATATTTTTTAAAACACTCAATAACATTTCGTATCTCTTATCACCAAGACGCTTGCGCACCACTGAGATAGCACTATGACGCCGCTCCTCAAGACGCTTGCGCACCACTGAGATAGCACTATGACGCCGCCACCACCTACTGAGCAATACGACTCCCCACGCAAGAGCCATGCCTATAGCTACCCGCTTGGCCCACACGCCCCACCGTGAACCATGCTGCGCGCGGACTGATGCAGCAAAACGATCAAGGCTCTTTTGAACAGCTAAAGCCGCTTCGCTCATTTCCAGATGCTCATTGGCAAGTGACTGTAAGTAGCTTGCCGCAACCTTGCCGGTCCACAATGGTATATGTTTTTCTATAAAATGTTTCTCTTGTGCTTCATCACCGCTGAGTAGGTCCAGCACGACAGCAGCCTCTGTGATGATACTGTCTGGCAACGAAGCCACCACATGATTGCCGGTATGAGTGAGCACGCGCTCATTAACGTAGGTGCGCGCTTTGTCGCTGGCATGCATGGCGCTGCCCAGACAGAGTAGTAGGGTAAGTAGTGAGGCTAGACCCCGACTCGAGGCCGATGAGACGTATGATTTCATGGT
>JASFWT010000032.1:0-7203 GCA_050049075.1 Candidatus Babelota bacterium
GGGCTGGCCTTGAGGCGCGCATTCGGGAACTCCGCGCAATGCGGCGCAAGGAACGTGCTGCCACAGAAAAAAAAAGACTCAAAGTAGTACCCATTGCCTTTGGTGGTTCGACACCGGAGCCTACACAAGAAGCGATTCAGTTACCTGATCAAATAATTGGTGTGAATATTACCGCTGCGCCAACTGCCGTTTCGAGAAAGGACGCACCTGACCTGGATAACGATAATGAAGCAGATGATACCACCGGAACACTTCTTGATGCTGAGGTTGATACCGATGGCGATGGTGAAAATGAAACGCCTGCCGAAGCTGCTACACCGATTCCTGGCGCTGGCCAGCCAGCGTTTACTGAACTGCCAGCCGCAACACCGGCAACCGGGGGCAGCGCTGAAGAACGTGCCGAAGAAAAAGCGGCTGAAGAAGAAATCGATGCAAATTTGGCACGTATTGCAAAGCGTATTAACGACAAAGGCGCGGCAACCTTTACCGCCCTAGCAACTGAGCTGCGTGAGTTGATTGAGAATGGAGGAACGCGAGAAATCATTCACAAAGATTACCGCTTACAGGCTCATCTGCTTATTGTGCTGATGATCGACATTACACTTGATACAGAAAATCGCTACGACATGGTTGGGCCATTTACCGGTACCGCTGAGGAAATTGAAGCAGCATATAAGGCGGGGCAGGAGTTGTATGAAGAAGCTCTTGCAAAATCACCGCAGTTATTTGCCGATCCAAAAAAACTGATTGAGCTTGAATCCCAAGCACAAGTCGAAGCGGAAGAAGACAATCCTCAGGATAACGCTTCTAACTGGATGGCTGATGATGACGACGTGGTCGTCAAAGGAAAATGGTTTAGTAATGATGATGAAGACGCAGCACAGGCAAATGCGCTTGAAACACGTAACGATCCCCGCCGCTTTGGCCCCTCGCTACAACGCCGCTTGGACGCCTTCACTCAAGCCCGTAACCCATGGCAGAATGATGAAGCAGCATTAGCACTCCAAAAAGTATTTAAAGAAACTCTGCCATTCATCGATTACACAAAAGATGTTAGCGAAGCTATTACCACCCTCCTCGCCGCTCTTTCAGAAGAGAGCAATCGCGAACTGGTGGGCAAACACCCGCACCTACGACGCCACTTGCTCTTTTTACCGCGCTTTAATAATTCTCGCCCGCGCGGCGTCCTATACCGTCACGTCCCAAAACTGACCGAGGAAACACGTGAAAAATATTTAAAACTGCTTGAGGTGATAAAGGAGAACCCTCGCGAAACGGGGCAAAGAAAGCTGGACAAGGCAACACAGGAACTGATCATTGCCCATCTCGGCTACCAAGAAGAACGTGTGGCTGAAGCAGGAGGAGCTGAGGCTGCCCCCGCAAAAGAAACGGTAAGCGTTGATTCCAATCTCGCCGAGCGGCAAGATCCACTGGGCGGCAAAAAGCCCCTCGTAATTTTGCCAAATGAAGGCGATGACCAACTCTATATTACCCTTGAAGCATCACGAGAAGGCATGCACGGGAATGATGCAACGGCGTTCCGCACCGCATTGAAAGAGATAGATAGGGCGATCTCTGGTCGCATGTATGGTATTAAAGATAAAATACATCAATCAATGCCACTCAAAGCCTTGCTCGCGGACTTATTACTTATTCCGCTGCAAAAACAAGTCATTGCCGGCTTTGAGAAACAGCCGTATGAACAGTCGTTGATTACTGATGCCCGTGCGCTTAGAGCAGGAAAAGACCTGTTTGATAAAGTGATCAAGAACTGGCGCAAGCTCTTTAAACAACCAAAAGGCAACGACGGTGAGCCACATGATGATTTTGATCGTTGGTTAGTTGATGTGCAGCGTCGCCAAAACGCACTTTCCTCACCACTCAGCCGTGATGATGCAGATCGCCTGGAGCAGGTGGTCGGCTTTGTGCAGCAGCTGCGCTCACCAGAAGGTGTTGAAGCAGCTGCAACCGGTTTGTCCGCATGGCTTGCTAAGAATGATAATCGCACATTTGTTGGTAAAAATACCTGGTTACGCACTTTCTTCTTTGGCACCAGTGGCGTTGTCATGGTCCCAGAACAGGTACCGCCGCTGACGCGAAAAGCAAAAGAACATCTGCTACAGGTCATTGAGTTGGTACAAGATAACCCTCGAGATACCGGTCTGCGCGACTTACCACGCGTCCAACGCACTGCGGTGGAAAAAGATTTGGCGGCGCTGCGCGAAGCGGTGGAAGGCAAACGCGGGACAGATCGTCGCTTTGATAATGAAAACCTTCAAGCGGTAGATGATGTGGTCAGCAAGCTGGGCGGTATTTTGTACACCAGCTGGCCACCAAATCCAAAAGAGTCTGAACAGATTTTGGTAGCGAAGAAAAAGACACTAACAAAGAACCGTAGTACCGTTGTCAAACTACTGGAACAACTTGAAAATATGCTGGAAAAAGAGAGCTTTCGCAATGCTATTGCCTCCACCCCCGAGCTGCGCGAACAAATGGCGCATATTATTCTACTTACCCAAGAGGAGGTAGTGCGCCAACGCAGTTCTGGTCCAGCACTTGCTGCACAAATGAAAAATGAATTATCTGCGGGCAATCGCGAGCAACTGAGTGAGCAGTTGGTCAAGCTGGTTATGCTCCTTAAAGAATATCATCGTGATATTAACCTACAGGATCAACTAAAGAGGCTTCTCACCCCACAGCTCTATATGCTGTATAGCATGCGAAAGCCGCTGACAGATACAGCGCGCGATATGCAGGAAGATATCAAGCTACAGTTCCGCAAGCTTCTTGATGCGGTTAAAGAGGTGCAGAAAATTGATATGAACAAAGAGGATGATGAAAAAGAGCCAGCCGGCCGGGCAGAAGCTATTGAAAAGTATGCTGATGCGGTACGCGAGCTCTACAACCTCAGTTTGTCAAAGCGCAGTAAGCGTCGCACCCTCTCTGAGTTCCCTCAGGTACGCATGACTTTCTTTTCTGATTCGGAAGGGTTCTTGGCTTGGAATAATGTTCCAGAAGGTTTGTCAGTCGAACAGGAAAAAGAAACGCGCCAGATTTTGGAAGCTATTCGCAAGAACCCGCGAGATCTAAAATATAATGAGCGCCCACGCATGAAGCGCCGCATCACCAAGCAGCTGGATAAACTTGAAAAAGATCTTAATAAGCGCGAAGTGCCTGCCGCCCTCAGCTCGGCAGGCCGCTCACTGGTTAAAGCGCTAGATAAATATGTACCAATGCTGAAAGACGTCAGTGACGAACGTACCTTTGGTATGGCATGTGCCAAGCTGCGACGGGTACTGAAAGCGGCACTTGAGAAAGATGAAGAACTGTTTACCCACTACCCTGCGCTGCGCGAGCGACTATATTCGTATGACGACGGGTTTATGGTTCTGAAAGATGTACCCGAAAATCTTTCTGAAATTAGTAAAGCAGCCGCAACCGCCCTGCTTGATGATCTTCTTGATCATGTGGGCGATAATGCCGACTTTACTAAAGCAGACTTGGAACGCATGAAGCGTGATATCGAAGATAATCAAAAAGCAGATATTGCGCGACGCGAAGCGGCAGAGCGAGCTGAAGAAGAAGCAAAGCGACGAAGAGAAGAGGCTGAAGAAGCAGCTGAGAATGCGGCTGATGAAGCACAAGAGCGAGAAGATCGCTCACTGTCACTCAGCAGTGGTTCAGGTAAAGGCAGAAGTCGTGATGATAGCAGCACTGGCGGTGGCTATAGTGGTGGCGCCAGTAATCCTGGCGTTTTTGATTTTGAATCGGCGAAGAAAGCGGCACGTAGAATGCCGTGGTTCAAGCCGAGCTCGCCACCTGATGGCGCCCCGCAACCTGATGATGAGATGAAAAAAAGTGACTGGGCTATGTCAGTTTATAATTACGCATGGCGCAATAACTACCGCTATTATTATGGCGGCGAAATTGCTACGTATATTCAAGGCCTTGATGAAGCTATCAATACCAGCAAAGTGAAAAATCTCCTTTCTATGGTTGGCCTTGGTGGGCGCAAGAACATTCGCGATCATGATCGTCTGGCCAAAGCACTGATATTCTTCCTTATCAAAGAGCCTGAAACGCTTCCCGTCATTCCTGATCCAAAAGACCAAGAAATCGTTGCTGACTTTTATACCGATATTCTTGAAAATGATCGCCTTTTTGAAACACGCAGAACTGATGACTCACTTGAACTAAAACAGCGGCTTAAAGGCATTCTGGAAAATATTAAAGACACTAATCGCGAGCAGATGCTTGAAGGTCTTCCCGCCTCTATTAAGTTACCACCAAGATATAATCCTCGTTTAGTAAATGCGATTGCGGACGCTAAGTTTAACCGTAGCTTACAGCGCACCAGTAAAAATGCTATGGCACAAAGCGCTGCATATGGAGGAATGATGCCTGGTATGAACCCTGCCTTTATGGGGCAAGGCACCATGCATCCAATGCGTCCCAATGGCAGACGCCTGCCACATATGGGAACTGGTATGATGCACCACCCTATGGCCGGCGCTATGATGATGCCTGGCGGTATGATGCCTGGTATGCCAATGCCGGGATTTGCTCCTGGAAGGGGGTATCCCCCCTATGGGCATGCGCCCATGGTAACGCCGCAAGCGCAACAGCCTAAGCAACCAATTGTTATTAATGTACAAGCACCAACTGCGCGTAGTGGTCCACCACCAAGTCCGCTGATGCGTGCCGCACAAGGCCGTGTGCGGCAAGTACAGGCTGCTAATGCCTTTCAACAAGCGGGACAACGTCGCCAAGCAAACCGTCGCTTTGGCCCACCACCACCAGGCCGAGCACCACAGCGCTTTGGGCCGGCACCAGGACCACGGCGTGTTGGTTTTGGTCCACAACAAGTCCGCCGCCCCGGAGGTTCACCACCACAAGGGTTTAGGCCGCCGCCAGGTCGTCAGGGACCACCGCCGCAGCAGGAAAAGAAGCCGAGCTTATGGGATCGCATGAGAGGTCGTGGTGGTAAGGATTAGGATTAGATGCTGTCATTCTGAACCCCCACTGATGTCATTCTGAACTTGTTTCAGAACCCAGTGCATAACCGCTAGCAACAACAAATCGCGAGGCGATTGTACATCAACTAGAGAGTGCCATCGTCTCTTTTATTTAGTATGAAGTTAGTGTGCACTGGATCCTGACATACGTCAGGATGACAGGTGAGTAAATGTCCCCTCAGGAAGACGAGTGAGTATCACATAAAAAAAACAATCCTTTCCTCCCAAAGGAAGAAAGGATTGTAAGGGTGGTTGGTATGGTAGATTTTTGGGGTCTATTACGCTCGAGGATTGAAGAATTTTCTCCAGCCAGTGCGACCATAACGAGCTTTAGCAGCTCCATAACCACGACCTGGCAGGCCTGCGCCCCAGCTAAGACCTCTTCCAGCACTACGCATTGGGTGAGAAGCAACATCAACAGCAGGAGTCAAGAAGCGAGGTTGTGCCTCACTATTAACACCAGGACGGTACCAGAAACTCTCATTGCGTGTCATTGGATGAGCGGAAAAATCACGACCTTTTGTAGCAGCCATAGATCCGGCAGCGTGACGCTGTGAAAGCAGTGCAAGAATCATTGCTACCAATGCAGCGGTACTCGCAGCAGCTTTCTTCTTGTTGCTGCGAACCCATTTACCAGCACGGCTATCTCTGGCACGGTCCCACAAGCCACCAACCGTCTCTTTTGCTGAGCTCAGACCGGCAGCAGCACGATCTCTAAACGTTTCTCCCGCTCCCATGCTGTCGTCGCGATTAGTAGCAGCTACTCCAGCAGCAAGTTCCTGAACTGCATTTCCTGCTTGAGCGGCCTGCCCTTGTGTAGGGACTCGGTTTACTCGAACTGGTGCCGCAAACACACCTTGCGGTGCCGTCATTGCTACTGCGCACAGCAGCATCATTATTTTCTTCATCATGGCTTTCTCCTTTTATTAACCATCATGTTTCACTTATCCCCACTGATTTGTTTTTGCAGCGCGGTTTTCTTAACACACAACCATCGTATTGAATTTCAATATGTAAAAACAAGTGTTTACCGGCAAAAAATTACTACATTGAAACTTTGTCTCTCTGAATGGGCTTTTTCAGCGGTGTTTTTTTTTGATCGCGCGGCGTTGTTGTCAAAAAGTACTCTGTTTTGAGATAAGTAGTCACCCCCGGATCGATTCCGAGGCAGGCTCTCTTGAGGATCCAGATAACAATCCTGGACTCTGGACAAGCCAGCGTGACTGTTGCTGTACCTTTTTTCTGCTGGGGGAACTTTATGATACACAAACACCGCCGCTTACGTTTTATCACGACTGCGCTACTGCTAACGGCACTGTCTACTCTGCCGCTGCAGGCAACTGTAGAGTACGGCAACCGCACGCACTATAGTATTCGTCAGCATGATACCGGTATCGCACGCGAGCAAAGCGTGTGGCACCAACACACTACTAATGATGTCGGCAACGCTCATGGGCTGAGTGTTCAGGTAACACCCTTTCTTTCATTCACTACCGATCGCGGGGACATTGGTGCGCAGTTTGGTCACGCAAACAGTAATCAGGTCGGCATTGCTTCCGATCGCAATACTGAGAACGTCGAAAGCTCATTTCCCTATCACAGTGTGGTGCATGATGCAGCCGGCACTACCGAAACCGAAGCCAGTGGAACGCTCAATCTAAAACCACGCATCACACAAGCAGGCACCCTGCTGAGCCTGTTTCATGATGGCAGCACACTCGCTCCCGGCCTTACGTTCCAGCTGAGCATGCCTATTGTCCATGTTAAAAGTAAGGTGTTGCCAGAAAGCGGCTCCGCAACTATTGATAACTATTTTGATGGCACCTATAGCCAAGATACTCCCCTGCAAGAGCCACTAAAATACGGCAAACTCAGCAGTGAAAAACAAACCGCCCTGGGACCAGTAACCGCACAAATTGGGTTTAATGTGTTAGAAACCGACCGCAGCTTTGCTGGTGTACAGGCGGGGTTTAGTATTGCAACCCTGACGCCATCGGCGCAATACGGCCTACTTTCTCCTCGCTCCACCAACTATGACCACCACAAGATGATGGTGGGCCTTGATGCCGGCTCAGTAATCTGGGAAAGCGAACAAGCTCAACTAGAGCTCCTGTGTAGTGCACGACTGTTCTACCTATTTAGCGGCAGTGAGAAACGTATTCTTGGCGCCTATGATGATGATGGTGCA
>JASFWT010000046.1:0-5907 GCA_050049075.1 Candidatus Babelota bacterium
TTTTTGATGCTATTGCTTCTCAAGAAGAGGGGCCTGTATTGACCTTTGATGATTACTACACTCATTTGCTTCGTCAGCGAAAGCAAGTGGCACACCTTCATGATGAAGACGACCTTGTTCGTGCCATTCAATTACTGCAACAGGCTCGTCGTGAAGTCGATGCGTCACAATGTCGCGAATTGTATGATAAGGCAAAAGATGCATTGGGAGTTGGTTCGGTAGTACTGTACACCAAGTATGGTGTCGCGTTTGATACGGTAGCTGATCGTATTACGCTGGTGCCAGCGTTGCGTACCAAGCCTATTGACCGCGCTGCTGCTTCCCAAGAAGCCGATCGTGCACTCAATGATGAGGCGCTTGATACCGTTTTGGGTCTGCGTGGTTTGTTTGCGGAGGCACAACAAAAAGCGTATCGACAAAAACCACCAGCGCGTCAGGTTCTTGCTCATGGCGTTCAGGCAGTAGCCACCTTACTGCATCGTTTGCATGGTGTGCTGGGGCAGGCGGCAGATCGTCTGGCTGATGGTGATCAAAGCGCGAAATTTTATCGACAACGTATGAAGTCTCTTGATGAAGATATTGCGGCGGCAACCGAAGATGGTGACGATGAAGAGGTAGCACGTCTTAAGGAAGAAAAAGAGAAAGACTCCATACGTTATAAGGCGCGAACAACAGATCGTGATCGCAGACAAGGGGAAGCGTGGCGCTTGGGTAAAGAGTTGATGACCTGCATTAGTGGGGTTAAGAAGCGCAATCGTACGCTTGCTGGTGGCAAGTGGCGTTTTGCCGAAGATGATGTGTTGGATAGTTTTGAGAACGAAGGCTGGCTGATGAGCAAGGCTGAGCGTGATGGTGTTCGTGCCGTTTGTACCGCCGGTGGTCTTAAGGCTTTTGGGGTATCGTACGATCTTGAGGCGCATGACTTTACTGCGTTGCCACATACACTTGATCACAATGTGGTGTTTGCCGGTACGCATACACGGATGGCGCTTGAGGATGCGGTAGCTGTTAGTAAACAGTTAAATCCATACCTTGCAACTCCTGGCGTGGCTGAGGTTGCGCAAGAATGGCAAGCATGTATTGCTGCGCAGCATAAAATAGCAAAAACCGATCCAGCTGATGTATATCCGCTGAAAGCATTGCTTCTTTTTTGGTATATGGCAGGACAGCGCTTTATTCCTCAGTTAACGGCAGAAGAAACACCGGCAGCAACAAAGCATCAGTTGTTGCAAGCGCTTGGGGCGCAATTGCCGACATTAATTGGTGCAGCCTACGATGGGGAAACAAGAGAATTGTATCCGGTCCCGGTGTTATTAGAGCGTGTGCCTGCGCCAGGTACGCCAATGTACGCTGCGTATCGTGCACGCGTACTGAAACAGTGGCAGGCATGGCAGACACATAAAGTAGAAGTACCTGCAGAAGAAGCAGTCAGTGTCGTGCCTGCTACGGAAGAGGTTGCAGAAGTGGAGCTACCATCAAAAGAGGTAGCCTCACCGTCACCAACGGCTACGGTACGTTCAGTTTCTTCCGAAGAGATGAGTGAGAGTGATGGCGAAGAGCTAGTAAAGAAATCTCGCTGGGGTATTACGCTTCGTTCAACGAAGAAGAAAGAAGCTAAGTCAGAAGCAACATCATCGCGTGGTATGTTTGCCGGCTTGCGGCATAAGTTCTCTGGTAAACGGACGACGACAAAAGATAGTGCACGTGCTCGTGGGGCAACGGCAAAAGATAAGCTGAAGGCAGCGCTGATGTATCATGAAGATGCGCAGAAGCTTGAAGGCACCACAAAGCGTCGTGAGAAAGCACGCTATATTAAGTATCGTCAGCAAGCGCTTAACTATTTAACTGAAGCAAAAAACGCCGACGTTACCGATGATGAAGATCGTACAGCGGTTGATCGTGCAAGCCGGCTGCTACGAACTACGTATAAGGGCGGCATAGAATCCTTTCAAGAGGATGCAAAAGCTGCTGAAGCTACGACAACGAAAGAGAATCCATTGCTGAGTCGTGGTGCAGAAAAAGCTGCTGCTTCTGGAATAGCAAGTGATAAACCAACATCGGCATCGGCTGCGATGAGTGGAGCAGGACGTGTAGCGGGAAAAAGAAGATTACTCGCTCGTAGAGGACGCAGTAGCAAGTAATATTTGATGCGGCTCATAGTGCGCCTCTTCTTCGCTGAGAATTACTTCTCCGCTGAGTAGGCGGATTGCCTTGTCATCCATTTGATCATGAGCCAGTTTTTCTGGCAAGTGCAGCAACCATTTGCCCACGATCTCGTGATGAATGCGCTGGTGACATGGCGGATATTTTTTGCCATCGTGACTCAGAATAACATGTAGATTTGCGACGCTATGATGCTCGTCAGGTAGTTTTGCATCTCCAACAAATGTTTGAATGCGGTCGGCATCAGAGTGCAGATTAATCACCTCTTGCACGACGTTCATATTGATATAGAAACGATCGGTATTGATTGGTGTTCCCAGCATAAAGATGCGCGTAATGAGTGGTTTTGTATCGTGGGTACCATCTGGTTTTGTACTGCGACGAATATGCTTTTTCGCCTGCGCGGATAGATCGGCATATGCGGCGGTAATTTTTTTACTAATGACGCTGTTGACGTAGTTTCGCGGCTCAAATCCTTTGGTTTGTAGTAGTTCCTCAAATGGTTCATACAGCTCATTAAGGTTTGTGTCGCCACGCTCTGCGGTTTCTTGCGCTGCATTAAGGAGCGTCGTCATGTAGGAGATCACATTCCCACCGTTACTGTGACCAATTAGAATTAGCTCTTTGCCGTCGTCGATACCAAGAACTTTAGTTGCTAGATCATGCGCAGCGGTAATAATACCTTTTGCCGAGATGCTGCCTGACCAGGCAAAGGGAGTGATCTCTTGTTCGTACTGTTTGGCCTCAGCTGCAAGTGCATCATGAAAACCACCGCCGGGGCGATACCAACGACTATTAGCACCAAGTGAGCCGTGCAGCAATATGATTGCACTGTGAAGTGAGGTGCTGGCAAAAGAGACAAGTAGGAGTAAAGGCAAAATGTATTTGTTCATGGGCACGGTTTTTAGCCCAAGAGAGGAGTGCGGAGCAAGGGTTTACCACACTCTGTCTTCCTCACGGATGTCAGGATCCATGGACAGGTAAGTATCAAAAAAGAGAAGAGACGATGGCACGTTGTGATTTATGTGCCATTGCCTGATGACTTGTTATTGATGGTTTCTGTGCACTGGGTCCCGAAACAAGTTCGGGATGACAGGGCGCTACTCCAAAGGAATATGCTCCATTCGCAGATAGGCGGCAACTTTTGCTTGCGGTGTTGGCGCGACCATAGTGGTTGCCTCAATCAATGAAAGAAGGGGGGCAACACGCATCATGGGCAAGCCTTGTTGTGAGAGTGCATGTGCATTGATGCGTAGCTGACAATCAAGAGTAATTGTTGATGGAATGCTTTTTTTCGAGCTGCTGGCAATATGTCGCGCGCACTGTGCCGCCATGGTGCCAACTTCTACATCATTAAGTCCTACACCCAGTGCGGCACCATAATCAACGGCGTTGTTTTCATTCATGTATAAGATTGTTTTATGTTCAACACAGAGTCTGGCAAGGCGTTGGATGTCTGTTGTTCTTGGATGCTGCGAAAGCACTACGACAATATGGTGTTCCGCCAGAAGCATAATATCGCGACGTGTCAGTGGCTTATGAAGTGGGTAGCTGGTGACGACCTCTTCTTTATCTGCTCGCTTACGTAGGAGTTGAGTGAATTCTTCCTGCAGCATGACCATTTCTGGGTCGGTTTTATCGTAAAGAACAAGTGCTTTGCGAATCATCCGCATAAAGGGGAAAATGAGAAACAGTTTATGTGTATAGCCTTCTAGTGAGGTACTGATGTTTACCAGGCGTTCGTCTTTTGCTGGTTTTTTGGCAAAGATATTACCGCAAATGACAAATGCCACACTGTTGTTTTCTTTGACCAAATCACGTGCTTGCTGTGCACAAAAGGGACCGTAGGCAATAATAATGGCGTGTTTTCTTTGGGTCAGAGCTTCTTGGAGACGTGCGGTGTTATCTGAGTGATACAGTGTGCAGGTGAACTCATCACTTTCTTGTGTGCGCAACTCGGAGCGAATGGCATGAGCAAATGCCGTTGTCGTGACATCGGCGGGAGGTACGAGAAGTGCTATAGAAGTCATGACTTTTCTCGCAGCGTTGAAGATTGCGTATGGTGAGGTGCACCAATTGCACCGCGATTCAACAGAAAGATAAAGTCATCATCAAGCAGGATATTTTGTGCGGCAAGGGCTCGTGTATTGAGTTTTACTTGATACTGTTCTGCGTGATCAATAATGACGTCAGCAACGCTTCTTTGGGTTACTTCGGTAATATCACGAATAAGGCGGCCCAGCTGCACGCCTTCGTGTAGCTCTTCATTGCCAAATCCTATCGCTGCGCCAAGCAGTACCGCATCCAACTCACTGACGCACAGCGTAATAGAGTGCTGATTAGCGTAGTTGACCAGATCGCCAACTGCTTTTGCATTCAGTGTATGCGGCATCACCATAATGGTATCCATCGAGCATTTTAGTGCATCAATTTGGCTCGCCATCTGCGTTACTTGTGGCAGCATGTGTGTTGTTGCCTTGATGCCATTGCTATGAAAGAACGTGGCAAAGTCATGTACTTCATCATACTGCCAGCGCGCTTGCTGGTGATAGAGGATTAGCACATGCCTAATTGCCGGCTTAATAATTTTAAGGGTATTGATTTGTGTCAGGTAGTTACGTTGACATACTAGGCCGCGCAGCACCTGATTAGGATTCTTTTTTCGTAAGAGTGGCAGGTGTCCCTGTTTTACGCCAGTGAATACAATTGGCGTGGTGCTGCGTATCTGTGCAGCGGCTTCAAAAGCAATGTTGGTACAAGTAAACCCAAAGGTAACCACAATATCATTGTTGCTGAGTAGCGCACTTGCTTCGGAAAAGAGTGCGACGCGGTCATTGTTGCCATGCGCTTTAGTAATAGTATAGGTCCGAGAAGAACCAGTTTTGAGTTGTTGCAAAAGACCTTGCTCAAGCAGGTCCGGGGTGCGATTTGCGACCGGCGTCAGAATGCCAATACGAAGTGGTGCCGGTTTGCTGGCAAGAAAACGAAAGGAAGATTCTTTAGGGAGTCGCGGATTTTGCGCTTCTTCTTCTGCTTGGCGCTGATGACGCCGTCGCAGATACAAGACTGCACCAACGCTCACGATAGAAATAAGTAAAAAGCTACCGGCTACCCACCACATAGTACAACCAATTTTTTTAGGGAGATAAAAAAGGAAAACATTAGAATGGCAGAACCTCAAAGAAAGTCAAATAACGCCGCTGTAGGGGTAAAAAGAAGCAACGCTGCGCGTTGCGTCTCATAAGGTCCCGGCGCCTGATCGTTGCTCGTCCTGCGGAGGCAGCGGGTCGGGATGGCGCGAGCGGGTACTTCAACTGTCACCCTGACGTATCTCAGGGCCCAATGCATAGTTATTTAAATAACAAGAAAAGAGACGATGGCACATTCTAGTTAATGTGCCATCGTCTCTTTTCTTTGCTTGGTAGTCACTTTGCTCTGGATCCTGAAACAAGTTCAGGAAGACAGGCGGAATGTTACTTAAGTGACATCCTTAGCTTGCAAGCCCCGGGAAGAACTGCCCCAGCTCTTTTGCTGCCGTTTCTGGCGCATCAGAACCGTGCGTCGCGTTGGCGCCGATATCGGTACCAAACTCTTTACGAAGAGTGTTGTCAGCAGCTTCTGCTGGGTTAGTCGCACCCATCAGATCACGCCATGCTTTGATAGCGCCATCTTTTTCCAGGGCAAGCAATACAACCGGGCCAGATGTCATGAAGGACACCATGTCACCAAAGAATGGGCGCTCGT
>JASFWT010000017.1:0-8583 GCA_050049075.1 Candidatus Babelota bacterium
TGGGTGCGCGACGGTGACACCTTGTGGTATATCACCATGCGGGTTGATGATGCGTTTGCCTTAAAGATTGGTTTGACCATTTTGACGCGTGCGTTGTGGGAGTATGTTGATGCCATGCTTAATGTTAAAAACAGCGCTATTGCTAAAGAATTCCGCGCCAAAATGCAGGCATTTGAGAATGATCGTGCGGCGGAGTACGACTTCCTTGATGAGCATCCGTTTGGGCGTATCTCGCTGTTGCATTTTGAAGGGCGTTTTGAGCCGGGCTTTAACATGCCTGATGATTTTTTTGCGCAGGATGTTGAAAGACGACTCGTGGCACGTACCAAAGGGCCTGGTGTCGGTGTAGAGTACGCCGCAATGCAAGAAGAGTATCGCCAACATTTGATGGCACTTTACGGTGGTCTGCATGATCACCTCATTGATACAAATGTATTTCCCGGTCATGTGGCCACTAAGTTAAATGTTATGCCACCTCATGCTGAAGGAGTTGCTGTTCCTACGGCGCCACCAGCGGCGAGTCTCGTGGCAGTAGCGTGGCACGATGCAGCGCGTGCCGCCATTGAGGGTGATGCCGCACATAGGAAGTTGTGGGTTGCGCACGTAGGTGACACGGCATTGCTTAAGCATCCGCAAGGGGTTTTTAAGAAAGAAGCAGGAAGTGATACCTGGTATGCATGGCAAGGGGATGCGACGCGAGCATGGCAGGAGGTCTCTGCGGTAGCGAATACGGTGCATGGTACTGTTGCTGTGCCTTCCCTGCTTGATCGTAGTCTTAACCAATACAGAGCGTAGGTGGATATCATGAGCAAAGGAGTAACAATGAGCGTTCGTGCACTTTTGATTTCAATGATAGCACTTGGCGGCATGGTAGGCGGTGTACAGGCAGGTGATAATGTTAGTCGCTTCGCGGCACAATTTAATGCCAAAGTGGCGGCAGAAGACGCGGCGGCAGCTGCCCCTGCAGCAACACCAGCTGCTAGGCCTGCGCCAGCAGTGGCACCTTTAGCGAGTGCGGGTGAGCCAATGGATGAGGGAAGTGTTGCGTATCCTGCGCTTCCTGCTGAACCGGTTGTATGGGGTGCCTATGCCGTGCCGCCAACAGCTACGTTGCATGGTGCGGTGGCAACCTATAGAGAACAAAAAAAAGCTGAGTTCAAAGCGAGGCAAGAAGAGCTGCTTGGGCAGGTCAGAGGTATTGATACGCAGTTGGGCAACCTCGCGGGTGTATTGGCTAACGGTTTTGGTACAAAAGCATCTTCTGCCTTGCTAGAAAAAGAGCGAAATCTGCTTAAAAAAAAACAAGTATTGATGATGCGCATCAATATGTTTGAAAAGCTTATACAAGAGTGTGATCGACTTCCTGAGCGTGGTGGCCAAACGCTCCTTGAGGTATTAGAGCAGCTTGTAGCTGAGAATGCCGGCACAAGAACAGGTGCTGCTTCATCAGGTGAGGCGCAACATTTCTTTGCCTTGCATACCAAGCTAGAGCAACAAATTAAAGGGCTACGTTTTAAGCCAGAATCATCAAGAGAAGGCCGTCGCGAGCGTGATAAGCGCGTGCGCACTGAGTTACATACAAAGAAAAATGACGCGCTCAAACGTTGCGCCCATGCGTTGATACAGCGATTCGATATGATTGCGGGCGCTGCGCGTGAAGAAGTAACGCTGTTGCGCCAGCAGGCACGGGGTAAGATTACTCCTGATTTTCGTAACTTTGTTCTGGGGCAGCTGCATTCGCTGCAAGATTTATCACCTGCGGCTGTTGCGGCAGCACATGCTGATGATGAAGGTGACGAGTCAATGGATGCAACCGCACCGGTTACGATCGGTACACTCTTTGCCCGTATCAAAGGATTTGCAGAGGAGGGTGGTAAGACATCACCAGAGCTTGATCAAGCAAATGAGGTGCATTTTCTTACCAGGGTAGTACGTGAGCTTGATGAGGCGCTTGCGGTCAATGATGCTGACTACCTCTCTATTGAGCAGCAGCAAAAACGAGAAGCCCTTGCACAAGAAGTTGCCGATCACTTTAGCGATAAAGTTATGGCCACTGAAAAAATGATGCCGGCAAGTGCGTATAGCGGTGAACTGCTGAGCAGCCCTGAGCAAGTAAAGTATGCACAATCACTTGCGGACTGCGCTGCCTGGTATGCAAAAACTGAGCGCGGCGCGACGGCGCGTATGCGTATGTTACAAGAGTGCGCCGAAGCGGCTGCTCGTATTAGCACTTCTATTCGTCCTGTTATGGGTGTTAATGATGAGCGTGATCTGGCAAAACCGGAAGTGCGTAATGCGGTTCGCTTGGTAACACGTGAAGTTGGCCGTCTTGATAACACCCTCAAAGAAGGTGTGTGGGCGTGGTTGCAAGATAAGATGGCAAGCATTGTAAGCAGTTTGTCGCAGCTTCCTCATATTCGTACCAACATGCGTAAACGATTTGATGGCCTTACCCTGCTGCATAATGATGCCGGATTCATTATTGAGTTAGTACAAGAGGGGCTGGATCGCTTCGCGCCAGGATTGATGGCGCATACCGTAGCAGCACCAAAAGCTGCTGATGACGAAGAATAATCGACGAAGGTAATAGGAAGAGTCAACCATGAGGCTGTTTTCCCGCATATTCCTTGTGATACTGCTGTGCGCCGTTGGGCAGACGGTATATGCCGACCTTTCCCCCGCACAGGTAGATGCCGTTGTAGGGTGGACAAGAGAACTGGAAGATCTGCGGGCAAAAAAGGAGGATGTGGCAACAGCGGCTCGCATGGCAGAGCTTGATAAGCGCATCAATCTGGTTCTCGCTGACCAGGGGCATCAGTATGTGCGTGAGAGAAAAAAAGAAGTCAAAAGTGCGCAACGTAATGCTGCCGTTCCTTTGCAACGCTTGTTTCGTGAAAAGCGTAAAAAACGTATTGATGCTGCGGTTGCTGCAGGAGAACTGCGCCGTGATCCCCTGACATTGCTGGTTCAAGCAAATGTAGATAACGAGCAGTGGGAGCTTGCCGGCGTAGATGAGGGCTTCGTTGAAGGAATGGTGGTCCAGATAAAAGGAATCAAGCCGGCGTATGAAAAGTTTTTTTGGGACATCATAGGTAATCCCTTAGTAGGTGAGCGGCACCAAGAACCGGTACATGGTTTTGGTGAGCAACGCTTTTCCGATGCGCAGTGTCGCGACGAGATTGTGCGCGCCTGGTGTGTTACCTATCGTCGTAAGTATGAACAACAGTTAGATAAAGCGGTTGCGCAAGGAATGCGTGGTGTGGTTGCCGAGCACAGTGCTATTAGCGAGTGGGCAGGTTTGTACGAAGCGTGGAAAAAGGGAGAGCGTACCGATCACCCAAGCTATGGCTACTTTCAATCACATCATGCGCGTTGGAAGGATGAAGCCCACGGCATGGCTCGTGACTACCTGAGTGGGCGTCTTGAATCTTTATGGCTTACCTACTTGGTTGCCTGTGCCAGCATAGAGTGGCTGCGAATAAGCGATGATGATATTGGTTTTCCTCAGGGGCCGTATAGTGATGATGCTTTAACTGAGGACGAGATGGTCAGTGTGCGCCTCGGTATCTTGGTGCGACTAGCCCGTCTTATGTTTAACGATGGCTTAGCATTGGGTGGCATTTTTGGAGATGAAAGATCTGCGCTTGAAACGAGCCCACAAATGAGTGTGATTTTTCCAATGACCAATGAGACGCTCGCTCAGCTGCAAGCGGCAAAACATATTAATCAGCATATTCCTACCGGTGGTGATGCATCCTATACCCGTCGCACGAAGCGCACCCTTGGTTTACGGTCTACGGCAACTGATGATGATGAGCAAGATCTTCGACGTAGCTTTGAGGCTCGTCATTTGATGACCTCGTTTGATTGTTATCGTTTGCTGCGTTTGCCCGGTATGGCGCCAGCAGTATTTAAAGCAGGTATTATTCCAGGGTTTAGTCGCGACAAAGCGGGTGAATTGTATGAAGCAGTAGTACTACTGCGTGGTGTACAAAATAAAGCTCAGTGGCGTGGTGCTTCCCTTAAACCACTGGTACATTTGTGGCAAGTGCGTCAAACAGATCTCAGCAGAAAGCTGCAGAGTAACACGCACATAACAAAGCTTCTTGAGACAAAATCTCTTAATATGGCCGAAAAAAAAGAGAGGAGCTCTTTGTATCGAAAGTTGCTTCGCCAGCTGTTGCCTTGGAAGCAAAAAACCGAGATTTCATTTGCGATACCACAGTCGTATGGTGAGCTTGTTCGTAGTATGTATAGCAGAGAGTTGCGCAAGCAGGCAGAGCGAGAAGTTGCAAAAGGTAGTGTTGCAAAAGAGCAGCTAGATATCAGCAGAGACCAACGATTTGAGGTATTGCTTAACGAGAAAGTCGCCAAGCATTACCGTGATGGCTATGTGCTCTTTTTATTCTTTCTGTGGCATGCCGTTACCAAACAGCTTGCCCACCTATATAGCGATATTGGTAGAGAAGCGACCGGTGTAGATAAGGCTGTTCCCGCAGCCGCTGCAGCTGGCAGCGGAACCATGGCGGGAGGCGTACGTATTGCGCCGCTGGTACCTGATGCAACACGTACGCCTCCTTCACGCTTTGATGAGGCGGAAGGTAAGTTGGGTGAGGTGGTACAAAGCCTGCGTGATGGCAGTGAGCAGGTGTACGATCGTGTGCGTCGTACAATGAAAGAGTTCTCTGACTCATTTACGCGTACGAATCGCATCATGACTGACTTAAAAGAGGGGAAAACAGGAAGCGCCGTCGATGGCTTGTTGAGTATTGTTGAGCTGGCACAAACAGAGGTTGGTCGCCTCAATACACTTATTGATGAAACTGGTGGCATGGTAGAGCGGTCACATCGCCAGCTAATAGATCTTCTAGAAGATCGTTACGTACAGGGGAGTTTGCTGCGTAAAAAAATGAGTGACCTACTGCATATCAAGCAGCAGCAGATTAACGATACGCTTGATTTGGCAAAAGGTGCCTTACAAAGTTTTGGTCGACGCTTGGATAATAGTGCGCTCTTGCGAAAAGTGTCTGGCTGGGGAACAAGATGGTTACTTAAAGATAGTGGACAGCAGTCAGAAGAAGAGCGGCGAAAACACAAACAGCGGGAGGCTGATACGGCTCAGTTAATGGCGGATATTAGCCGCATTGGACAAAATCGTATTCGACCGGATGAACGTGAAGAAATATTAGCACAACGCAGTACAAAGGTAGCGGAATGAAGAGAATACTTATTCTAGGCCTGACTTTTTTTGCTTTTTCCCCCCTTACGGCGAGCACCATACCCCACACCTACTTTCAGCCTCGTGCGCAAAGTATGTACGGCACGTTGATGCACGAAGCGCCGCGCTTACTGTCCACTGATAGTACAAGGCAGCCATACCTTCTTTCATCACCGCGCAACCGGTACGCAGCACCTAGTGCCGTATTTCTTTGGTGACAAGAAGCGGACCCTCTCTATTGATGAAGCTGAGCAGGGAGATATTAACCCGCACTGGCTTGATATTCGTGGCCCGACCGGTACGCCGTACAGCTCTACGATCAAACTGAGCCCCGAGCGCAGCGTGTGGGGAACCATTCTCAGCATGACGCAATCGTTGCCAGTCCTGCATGAAGGTGCCTGGGTACGTGTGACGGTGCCGGTGTGTAAAGTACGTCATGATTTGCGTATGACAGAAACGCGCAAGGCGGGGGTGACTTCAGCCGCTGGTTTTGCCTCGGTTGCTGATTCTATGGATTCTTTAAACCTACGAGCTTGTCGCATTAACAAAAAGCCCCTGACGCTGTGGGGTGTGGATGATGTGTTAGTCCATGCCGGTATTACGATGCGAACCAGTGATGATGGTGGCAATATGCAGTGGTACCTAGAAGGTGTTATTCCGACTGGTGAGCGCCCAAGCGGCACCTATTTGTTTGAGCCGGTACAAGGCAGTGCTGGTCATGCCGGGTTTGGTATTGGGGTGCGAAGTGTGATGCCGCTGGCGCAAGGTGAAAACACCACCTTCTCGTTTTGCTCACATCTCCATTACCGTGCTATGTTCAGTGCAACGCAGTGGCGTACGCCCGACTTTAAAGGTCATCCATTTTCACGTTACTTAGTCTTTATGGATAGCGCACAGGGTGGTGGTACGAACTTTTCCTCTAAGGCGGCGCGTGGCGCTAACTTTTTTACTCGCCAGATGCATGTCAGCCCTGGCGGCCAAGGACAAAGCATGCAGGGTGTTTTGCTTTCATTTGGCGCACGTCGTCAGCACTCCCTGCTGCTTAGCTACACCTACTGGTGGCGCATGGCAGAACAACTCACCTTTAAGCGTGCTGCTGACCGGACGTTTGCCACGCCAAAATATGCCGGTACCGATGCGACCCAGCAGTGGGTGCCATCACCATTAATTAACGAACAATATGTGACCACCGATTCTTCTTTGACCGAGGATCTGGCGGTGGTACTTGATAATGAATTTAATAGGGAAAGTGCCGCGGCACCGCAGACCGCATCGCATTTGCTGCAGCTTGGGTATGAAGCAACAATGCCTGGCGAACGACTGCAAACAAATGTACAGTTTTCCGGACAGTATGAGTTAGCAGAAAATCGAGCCATGGTTGATGCGTGGGCTGTATGCGCACGCATTAACATGCAGTGGTAAATGGTATGAAGAAAGGAACACGTATGAACGCAGTACAACGACAGTGGCGCGCGGCGCTTGCTGTGTACTTTGGCTTGATGGTTGGCAGCGCGACTGCCAAGGTAACGATTGATGAGGCGGCTAAAGAGGCGATGGCTCAGCAGCTGATGGGTAAAGTTAGTGGGCTGCGAGAGATGCAAGATGGTCTGGCCCTGGCGCAAGCAGATATTGATATGCTGCAGCGTAAACTGCGTGTCATGAAGCAGCAGGCGGAACTGGTTGGCTCATCACAGCTTGATGACCTCATTCGTCGTGCTGAGGCGGAATTAAATAATAAAGTTGCCCGTACCGCGGCAATTGCCGAAAAAGCAGGCACCGGTGAGATGCAGCCGTACTATCAATACGCTATTGATGTGTTGCGTGATGCCGAGCCTCTAATGGAAGGCTTTGCTGACCGTGTCGGTGAGTTCTCACCAAAACAGCAGGCGGAAAAAGCGCTGAGTCTACGTGGCGCCGAGGCGGCGGTCATGAGCGCGAAGCGTGAGTTTTATGCCAACATGACCAGTGTCCATAAAACAATGGCTGATGCGATTGGCAAATCTTTGGGTACCGATGCACCCATTAGTACGTATTTTGATGGGTACCTTACCTATGCCAAAGAAAAAGGCTTTGTGACCGAAGACCAACGTGATGAGTTATGGCATATGATTTCGTGGTTTATGCTGGACTACCTCAGTGAAGATCCACCGGCGGGGCAACGCACCATTTTGGATACCATGTGTCGTATGCGTCGCAACCATGATGAGTCGTACGAGCAAATGATGAAATATATTCCAGATGAGTATCGTGCGAGTGAAAGCGAACTGGGGCGACCGCATAGTGACTGGCTGGTGGTTATTAGAGAGGCAAAAAGCGATGTGCAAGAGCTTTCTAAGTTTGCGTTTATTTTGCTGCAGGTTGGCATGTGGCAAACTACGTTGCTGCTGGGCAACAAGGCGGTAGCGACACAAAAAGATATGGAACTTGATGGTGTTCTGAGTGAGACACGTACCAAGTTGAAAGAGATGGGCGTTGAGCAAACTCGTGTTGATGCGGCACAAACCGCGGATGAGGTTATTGAGTTGGCGGTTGACCGTGTTGGCTCTGCAAAAGCGGGTGAAAGCACTGCAGAGCTGGCGCAGCTGGCGGTTCGTATTCGTCAAGTAGCGGCCGAGTTCCAGCAAGCAACTAGTCATGCGACCAGCAGCGAGCGTGAAGTAAAAGAGGCAGCAATTCCTGGAGAGAGTAGCGGCACCACACGCAGCGTTTCGGCAGCAGTGACCACCTCTTCTTCTTCGGCAGGTGACGACATGGAAGCAGGAGATAGCGACGACTATGACGACTTTCCTGATGAGGATGATCGCGAAGAAAAAGTAGGTGAAGAGAGCGGCAGTGGTATTGGGAAAAAACTACTGTATGTTGCGGTTGCTGCTGGTGGTGCCTACCTGATGTACAAAGGGGTAAAAAGTAATAAGTTCCAGACAGCAAAGGGTAACGCTTCTGGTAAGAAAAGAACGTTCATGAATGCTCTTGATGTTGTTGTCGGCAAAGGTGGTGACTTCATTAAGGATAAGGCTCAGAAGACTTCGGTACCGGGACTGAAGACGTTAAGAGCGGGTGCGTCGCGAATACCGTTCTTTGGTAGGTTCGTGCCTTCTGGTTGAGCAGTAGGCCCTCCTTCTACGCAAAGTCGTTCTGCTTCTTAAGAGTCCCATTTGACAGCGGTGCCCCAAATGCGTACGCTGCTTCGCTCTTAAGAAAAGGACAAGTACATGAATACGATACTAAAAAATATACTCTCTGTGGTTGCATTAACCGCCTCTCTTAACTTGTATGCCCGTGCTTCATTTAACTATGCCAATTGGCACACACAAAAAGAAGAACTGACAAAGCTGTATCTGGTTGCTGAAGAGCAAAAAGAACGC
>JASFWT010000019.1:0-8402 GCA_050049075.1 Candidatus Babelota bacterium
TAGCGTTTATCTTTACGAATACCACTACGTGAGAACACTTTTACATCAACCACGGTACCGTGAACACTTGGCGGCATGCGCAATGAGGTGTCACGAACTTCGCGAGATTTTTCACCGAAAATGGCGCGTAAAAGTTTTTCTTCCGGTGACACTTGTACGTCACCTTTCAGGGTTACTTTACCCACCAAAATATCACCAGGTTTTACGCGAGAACCAACATAGACAATACCGTCATCGTCGAGAGCTTCCAGCTCTTTTTCACTCACGTTTGGAATATCTTTTGTGATCTCTTCAGCACCCAACTTGGTGTCGCGTGCTTCAACCACAAATTCTTCGATGTGAACTGAGGTAAAGACGTCGTCAGACTTCAAACGCTTGCTGACAACGATCGCATCCTCAAAGTTGTAACCGTGCCACGGCATAAACGCCACCAGCACGTTGCTTCCCAGGGCCAACTCAGCAGAGTCGGTTGCCGGACCATCGGTCAATACATCACCGTGCTCAACACGTTGACCAACTTTGACCATTGGCTTGTGGTGAATCCAGGTGTTATGACTTGAGCGACCAAACTTTTTAAGAATGTAGATATCAACCGGCTTCGCAAACCAACGCTCATCGCTGCCGCTTTCATCAAGACGTACCACAATCTTGTCTGCTGATACGTACTCGACAACACCACCGTTACGAGCAGTTACAACAGAGCCTTCACTACCACCAATTTCACGTTCCATACCGGTACCCACCAGTGGCGCTTGGCAGCGAATCAACGGTACTGCTTGTCGTTGCATGTTAGAACCCATCAGCGCACGGTTCGCGTCATCGTGTTCCAAGAACGGAATCAGCGCGGTAGCAACCGATACCATCTGACGAGGAGAAGCATCAACGTAGTCAACGCTATCTTTATCAACCGTGCGGTAATCACCATCTTGGCGAATCATAACATCGCTCTGGCTGAACTTACCTTTTGGATCGGTTGGTGTTGTTGCTTGTGCTACACACTTGCCGCGCTCTTCAAACGCATCGAGGAATTTCACTTCGTCAGCAACCTTGCCATCAACAACAGGACGATAGGTTGTCTCAATGAAACCAAGCTCGTTCACCCGTGCATAGGTAGAAAGAGAGGAAATCAAACCAACGTTTTGTCCCTCAGGAGTTTCAATCGGACAGATACGACCGTAGTGAGAAGCGTGTACGTCACGAACCTCAAAGGTTGCGCGTTCACGAGTTACCCCACCGGGCCCCAGCGCAGAAATACGACGTTTGTGCGCCATTTCCGCCAGCGGGTTAGTTTGGTCCATAAATTGTGACAGCTGACCGGTACCAAAGAACTCACGCATTACTGCAGCCAGTGGCTTCACGTTCAGGAAGTCATACGGCATTAATGAAGCAGCATTCTCTTGCAGACGAAAGCGCTCACGTACAATTTTTTCGATACGAGCAAAGCCGGAGTACAGTTGATTTTCCATCAACTCACCAACCAAGCGTACGCAACGGTTGCCAAGGTGATCAATATCATCCATTTCACCTTCGCCACGCTCACGCAGACCAACCAGGTACTTGATAGTAGCAACCACATCTTCTTGCGTCAGATGCGTCGTACCTTCATCGATGGTCAGGCCCAGCTTACGGTTGGTACGAATACGACCAACCAGTGTCATGTCATAGAAACGTGGGTTGAAGAACATGTTATGAATATATTCTTCCATGATTTGCGTCGTTGGAATATCACCGGGACGCAGCTTGTAGTACACCTCACGCAGTGCATCTTCATAGCTAGTTGTTTTATCTTGCGCCAGCGTAAGTGCCATAAACGGTGGCACAATGTACCCAGCGGAACGAACAAGCGGAAAGCGCTTGATACTTGCAAGACGTACTTTCTCCAGAGACTCAGTAGTCAGTGTTGCGCCTTGCTCAAGCAGCAGCTCACCAGTTGCCTCGTCAACAACGTCGTACCCAACAACACGACTTACCAGACCGGCATCACGAACGGCAAGTTCGCGAATCTTGTCTTTAGCCATGTCATCAAGCACCTCTTGGGTAATACGCTTACCAACGCGATACTTTTTCTCAAATTTTTCAGGTACGGCACCATTCTCAATACGCTGCCCCAGCAAGCCTTCGTTCACCGGGCGAACAAATGCGCCGCCCTTAATAGAAAGGTCATCACACTGGTAGAAGAGTGGCAAAATGTCGTCACGCTTCACGCCAATAGCTTGGAGGAAGGTTGTTGCCAGAATCTTTTTCTTCTTATCAATACGAACATAGAGAATATCATTGTGATCAAACTCGAAATCGAGCCATGAACCACGAGACGGAATCAGACGAGCAAGGTGATACGCATGACCACGGAAGTCTTTCAGCTTCTTGCTCAGCGAGAATACCACACCAGGCGCACGGTGAATTTGACTCACGCACACACGGTCAACACCGTTGATTAGGAACGTACCTTGGTTACCAAGGCGCACTTCGCCGTCTGCGTTTTCGTGCAGATCAACCATGACTGGCAGGTCACAAAAGAAAACTTCCTGCTCTTTAATGTCACGGATAATACGATCACCGGTTTCTTCATTTACTTCCCAGGCGGTCAGCTGCATGCGAATTTTAAGTGGCAGTGAGTAGGTTTTGCCACTGTAGCGACATTCATCAACGGTGTAGGGAACCTTGATGTTGACACGGGAAGAACATTTTTTACAAAGAGAGTAGCGGCGACCAGTAGTATCGTTTTTATCGATACGGCCCACGCCTTCTTTTTTGGTTTGAGGATCAAAATAACGGTAACGATTCTCAAGACCAGCTAGAGCACCACACACACATGACCACTCGCCCAGCTCGTAGCTGACGTACTCAAGCGCAATACGGTCGTTATACTCAATGGGGAAGATGTCTTTGAGGACTTTTTCCAGCCCCATGTATTTACGCTCAGAAGGAAGGTAATCAAATTGGATAAAATCATTAAATGATTTCGATTGAACTTCGATCAGATCAGGCATCTTCACTACCTGCTTAATCTTACCAAAAGACTTTCTGACCAGCGCGTTATTTATTGACATGCATCAGCTCCTACAACCGTTGTGCCCTACTAGGAAAATTTTTTGCCGCGATACACCCCCGCGCACCCTGTTTTATATGGTGCAGATATGCGCAAGCAGCACTCGAATTCACACCACTTACCGGTGCTCTTTCGAGTGCTACTTACGATATTTCAACTAACTATTAAGAAAGTTTGACGGTACCGCCAGCTTCTTCAATAGCAGCTTTCATTTTGTCAGCTTCTTCTTTAGGAGCAGACTCAGCAACAACTGCTGGCGCGCCATCAACGAGGTCCTTCGCTTCTTTCAGACCAAGTGAAGTTACTGAACGGAGTGCTTTAATAACCTTAATTTTTTGGTCACCAGCAGCTTCCAGGGTAACTTTGAAGTCGGTTTTTTCTTCTACAGCTTCTTCGGCAGCAGCAGGTGCAGCGGCAGCAGCAGCTACCGGTGCAGCTGCAGAAACACCGAACTCTTCTTCAAGAGATTTAACCAAGCCAGCAAGCTCAACAACAGTCAACTTGCCAATTTGATCGATCAGATTTTTATTCACTTCGCTCATGGATTTCTCCCTATGTTCTCTATTCGCTAAATACGCACTTCTTGCAGGCGTTGTACGCATCAATACCAGCCGCCCGTTAACACACTATACTGCTTGCTCTACGCAGCCTCTGCCTTTTTCTCAGCAATACGCTGTAGGACATACAGTAATTGTAAAATGAGCATACTGAGCTGGCGCACAAATGTGGCGACCGGTGCCTGCAGCGTACCCAATACTTGTGCCAGCAACACTTCCCGTGAAGGCAGTGAAGCGAGGTACTTGACCTCAGCGGCAGACAAGACTTTTTGTTCAAACAACCCAGAAAGGACTTGGATCGCTCCGTTCGCTTTTGCGAACGTTGAGATCTCTTTTGCCGCAGCTGATACATCGCCGTCAGCAAATACCAATCCTACTTGGTCTTGAAACTGTTCTGCAAAAGCATCGGCGCCTGGCACATCGGCCGCAGCGATTTTCATCAAACGAGCTTTTGCTACCTTGAACTGTGCCTGCTGATTACGCAGACCAGCACGGAATGCTTGCAACATGTCGACGGTTGCCCCTTGGTACTTGACCAAGAATGACGCTGGCGCACTGGCCATGCTATCACGCAACTGAGCGACTACTGCTTCTTTTTGAGTCCTATTCATGAGAGCGCCCCTTCTAGAGATCGTCAACACTGACTGGCACACCAACACCCATTGAGGAGGAGATGTGCATTTTCTTAATATAGCGACCACGTGCTGTCTTCGGCTTGCTTGCATTGACTGCTTTCAGCAGCTCTGCAAAGTTCTCTGCAAGCTTATCAACACCAAATGAAAGACGACCAAACGATGCGTGCAACACACCGGTCTTGTCGTTACGGTATTGCACACGACCTTTTTTCAGCTCACCAACAACGGTAGCTACATCAAAAGTAACGGTGCCAACTTTTGCGTTAGGCAGCAGGCCGCGAGGCCCCAAGATACGAGCAACTTTACCGACAACACCCATCATGTCTGGGGTTGCGATCGCTGCATCAAAGTCCATCCAGCCACCTTTAATTTTTTCAACGAGGTCTTCGCCGCCAACAAAGTCAGCACCAGCAGCAGTTGCCGCCTCTTCATGCTCGCCTTTTGCAAATACTGCGACACGAACCTTTTTACCAAGACCGTGAGGCAGCACAACAGCGCCACGAACATTTTGCTCACCTTTTGTTGCGTCGATACCAAGAACGATATCTACATCAACGGCTTCATCAAATTTCACATGAGAGGTATCAACGGCGATTTGCAACGCCTCTTTGAGTTCTACCGGCTGCGAAATAGCCGCTTTATCTTTTGCGGCGCGGTGTTTTTTTCCTACTTTACTCATTGCTGTGCCCTACCTTATTCAACAACCTCTAAGCCCATACTACGAGCGCTACCAGAAACAATCTTGATAGCACCATCTTCGTCAATCGCGTTCAGATCAGGCATCTTGATGCGGGCAATTTCCAGCACGTCAGCCATCTTGACTTGACCAACTGTTTGCGTACCAGGGGTATTTGCACCCTTCTTCACGCCCGAGCGCTTGCGCAGCAACTCTGAAACAGGAGGAGTTTTTGTAATGAAAGAAAATGTACGATCTTTGTACACAGTGACTTCGACCGGCACCGTTTCACCACGGCGATCTGCGGTCTGTGCATTGAATTCTTTACAGAAATCAGCTGCGCTCACCCCTTGCGGCCCCAGAGCGGAACCAACTGGTGGCGCAGGAGTGGCGGAACCACCTTGAATCTGCAGCTTCAGCTTTGCTTTTATCTCTTTTGCCATAATCCTTCTGGACCTCGCTTATTTCTTAACTTGATCGTAGCCAAGCTCCACCGGGGTCATACGACCAAAGATGCTTACCATCACCGAGAGACGCTCGTGCTCATCATCGACCTTATCGATAATACCAACAAACCCGACAAAAGGACCGGACGCAATGTGCACCTCACTGCCAACCGTGAAGAGAGACTTGTCGGTCGTCGCCGCCAAGCCGCCTTCCATCTGCGCGAAAATACGCTCAACCTCTTTATCAGAAAGGGCCATCGGTGTCTCACCGCCTAAAAAGCGAGAAACGCGCGGAAGCATCGCGACAAGCCGATGGGCTTCACCCGTCATCTCCATATTAATAAGGAGATACCCAGGAAGAATTTTTTCTTTTGTTAAATCGCCAGCACTGAGATAGCTGACTACTTCACCTTCAGGGACCAACACCTCACCAAAACTCTCCTCAAGCCCATTCTCCTGAATGCGCGACAAGAGGTCATTCTTAACGGTGTTTTCAAAACCAGTATAAACCTGAACTACGTACCAGCGTTTCATGGCGACCTAACTTACCCTATGATTTTTTTAATTAATGTACCGAAACCGGCATCCATGCCCCCCAGGACGATGGCGAAGAAAACAGCCAAAATACAGACAACAATAGAAGCACCAACCAACTCGGTGCGCGATGGCCAATGAATTTTACCAACTTCACTTGCCACTTCTTTCAAAAAACCAACCGCTCGTTGCAATCTGTTCATGGATGCGCCTTCTTAAAATTTTTCTTGTATCGCTAACACTATAAGTCTGGCAGGCCAGGAGGGATTCGAACCCCCAACACGCGGATTTGGAGTCCGCTGCTCTACCGTTGGAGCTACTGGCCTACGCCATATCCCTAACCCAGAACTTATATGTTGTAAGAACTGGAGCCCGCGACCGGACTTGAACCGGTGACCTCTCCCTTACCAAGGAAGTGCTCTACCAACTGAGCTACGTGGGCCCCTATACCTATAGATATGCCTCGCAAAATCGTCGTAGAACGCCCCTAATAAGGCTCGCGAACACCAATAATAAATTGATTTAACAAAAAAGGCAAACAGGACTGCGGCTTTTTATCGTTTATCTGAAGTTTTTAGATAAGCTGGAGCTGGCAGCAGGATTCGAACCCGCGACCTACTGATTACAAATCAGTTGCTCTACCAACTGAGCTATGCCAGCACCGTATGTTTTTTGGAGCGGGAAACGGGGCTCGAACCCGCAACCTACAGCTTGGAAGGCTGTCGCTCTAGCCAATTGAGCTATTCCCGCAATTCCCGGCCGTTTGTATGCCATACAAACGGCTATGATGTACACGTTATGTTCTTACATGGTGGGGAGAACAGGATTCGAACCTGTGAAGGCGTTGCCAACGGATTTACAGTCCGTCCCCTTTGACCGCTCGGGAATCTCCCCATGCAAAGACATGATAATTTTCAAAGATGCGAAACAAGGGCCCAATGATACTGTTTCCAGATAAGAATGCAACAACTTTTTTCGTTTTTTTTGCATTCTGATTGATTTAGGTTTGCAGTACACGAATCGAGAGATCAGCAACATCATAGGAAAGGTGCACATTAACCACCCGTGCAGCTCGCGCACCGCGCTCTAGCAAGTCGGCAACAACCGCCGGCCATTCAATAATAACCAACGCCTTGTCGTCATCTAAATATTCCTCGAAACCCGCCTCACAAAACTCATCGGCACTATTCAAACGATAGAGGTCAAAGTGATGAATGGTGCGTCCACTGCCATCGGTATACGTATTTACGTAGGCAAAGGTTGGTGAGGTCACCTCATCGGTCACACCACACTGCGCCAGCAGCTCTTTAACCAGAGAGGTCTTACCCGCCCCCAGCGGTCCCGTTAGCGTGACAATACTGTTTAACTGCAGCCGCTGTGCTAACTGGCTGGCAACCTGAGGTACTTCTTGTTCGGTATATCGTTTGTTCATCTTTACTCTATCGTATTCTTCTCGCGTAGATTTCTAGCGTATTTTTTTCTGCAGGCGCTCACGGCGCTTCGCTTTTTTAGATAACTTTCTGCCATGACTGGTGCGCTCCGCTGAATCATCGTCACCATCTTCTTTATGAGGAATTGCCCCCAAGCTGGCTTCGATCATCAGAGAGTCGAGATCGGGATTGGTGTCATCGGTATGCTTAATAATGTCTTCCCGGGCTTGACCCGGGATCCAGCTACGAGCCCCCGGCTCCTGGGGTGGGGAGGCATCCATCACAACATCACGAACCGCATCCCAAAACTCAACCACTTTCATAACCTGCGCGCCCTCTTCGATACAAAAGCGCTGCAGCTCGCGATCATTCGTCACCACTAACACTTCACTATCATGGCGCTGCACACACTCTACAATGTAGCTATCCGCATCATACCCGTAGCCGGCTTCCATAATAACCACGCCGCCATGGACCTCGCGATGACGATGCGGCATCATACCACCATCAAACACTACCCGCACCTCGATACCGTCATGTTTCTTAACGCTGACGTATGCAGACAGCTGCTGCAAAAAATGAGCGCGCTGCGCTTGTGTAGAGTCACGATCTTGCGGAAATAAGAAACGGAGCGCGTTATACGCATCTATAAATATGATCATGGTGCTTTCTTGCCATTATGATGTCACCGCCGTACACTGCTGACCAGTATATACTATGTCGCAACACCCCAATAGAGTGCCATGTTACATTTAGCTCAGATCAAACAGCGCATGCGCGCTATCTCAAAGACTCAAAAGATTACTCGCGCGATGCGCATGATCGCGATGTCTCTCTATTCCAAACTTGAACGCAAAAAAGAAAAGCTGCGCGCCTACCGCGAGCATGTTGCGCAAATTACCGCGCTGATGCGTGAGAATATCGAAGAGCTTCCAGCGATCTTTGCCCCCGAAGATTTATCCAACCCGCGCCCCCTCATCATTTTATGTACCAGCACCAAAGCGCTGTGCGGCGGCATGAACGCCGCTATTGTCCGCTACTTTGACAAAACGTTTGTACTGGAAAGCCACCAAAA
>JASFWT010000020.1:0-8307 GCA_050049075.1 Candidatus Babelota bacterium
TCACTATTGATGACATCACCCACACACTCCAGATCCTGCGATGGGAGCCAGTTAGCGGTGAACTGGTCTGCAGCCTTGGGCAAACGGTGTATCGTTGGCGTCGCCTGACACCGCTGCATGAGACACCGGTCACCTGGTACTCATACCAACATGATGCAACTATCACCCTCCATACACAGCGACCACGTACGCAAAAAAAGAGCAATAACTCTAGTACCAGCAGCGATGGGCCACTCATCACCAGCCCGCTTGCCGGCCGAGTCATTCGCGTACTCACCAAAGAAAAAGACTGCGTAGAAGCAAAAACGCCCTTAGTTGTCATCGAAGCGATGAAAATGGAAAACGAAATTCGCGCACCCTACGATGGATTTGTGGAAACTGTTTTCATCAAACCTGAAGATGTGGTAGAAGTCGGCCAATCATTAATCACCCTTAATCGCAAGGAAGAGTAGTATGGCAAAAGCACGCAAGCAATCGATGGCAAAACGACAATTCCGCATCGGTGAACTGGCACGCGCCCTTAACGTTGAAAACTATGTTGTTCGCTTCTGGGAAAAAGAATTCAAACTTGAAGGCACTCGCTCTGTTGGTGGCCAACGCTTCTACACCAACGACGATCTAGAACTGTTTCAACGCATTAAAGATTTGCTCTACAACCAAGGTTTCACTATTGCTGGTGCTCGTAAACAACTGGCACAAAAAGGAAGCCGCACCCGCAGCTATGGCGCCGCTATCAGCGACAAGTCTACTGCAGACAAAGAAGCAAAACTGACCGAGCAACTTCTGCTGTTGAAGGATGAACTGAAGAAGCTGAAGCAGAAATTGGGTTAATATAAGGAAGCCACCTGCAGTGGCACTAAATAAGGTCCCGGGGCTTTGCGCTTCGCGTCAAACCCGGGATGTTGCTAAAGTACAAACCCCATTTAAAAACTTGTTTACAAAAAGAAGCCCCAGTAAGAGCTGGGGCTTCTTAAATATTTGATCTTCTGCTTTAGCGACATCCCGGGTTCATGCCGCAGGCTGAAGCCCCGGGAACTTGATTGCGCGATCCACTAGGATCGCTTCCTAAATGAAAGATAGTGGACATGAGCCGGTGGCAAGTTAGCCATCACCGTGGTGCGATCAAGGCCGTTCTCGCGCTGCTCATCGGCAAGAAACTCCTGAATTGATTCAAAATCTTTTTTTTCTGAATCGGGCAAAAATGTTCCTTTCACTTGAGGAAGCCCTGCGTAGGAAAAGTAAGAAAGAACACCGTCAGGCTTTAGCAGCGCACGATATTGCGCAAAGATGCTGCGAACCTGATTGTACTTCATCGCATTAAATGGCACCCCAGAAATAATCGCATCATATTTGCAGCCGGGACTCCACTGTAAAATAGAGCCGTGATGGATACGGACATTACGCATGCCACGATAGTAGTTCTGTAACCCTGTTGCTAGTTCAGCATCAAGCTCCAACACATCCAAACTGTCTCCGGGGCGCAGACTGTGTACTAAATGCTTCGTCACTGCACCCGTACCGGCACCAACTTCTAATATAGCGCGGCCCTGTTTTTCCGGCATACGTGCCAACAGTGCGGTAGCCAACTTGTTAGAACTGGGAGCAATCGAGCCAATTTCATGGGGGCGGTGGAGAAAACGCCACAAAAAAGAGAGACTTTCGCCGACTGAGCTACCACCAGCAATAACAAGAACAAGGTACAATACAATGATCGTAAGTGCAGGTGTACCCAGCCACCAGCTGAGTTTCTTGAGAATTTTCATGGTTAGTCCTTGACTGTGGAAAGTGATACCGTATTCTTGCACGGGTTACGCGAAAGCGCGCAGTCTATAAAAAAACCATTTAAAAATATATGCATTCCCATGAACAGCGGCATCCTTCTTATTAACAAACCCCAAGATATAACTTCTTTTGATTGTATTCGCCGCCTTAAGCGGCTGCTGCCACGTGGCACTAAAATTGGCCACGCCGGCACCCTCGATCCTTTTGCCACTGGCCTCCTGCTAGTCTGTATCGGCAGAGACGCAACCCGCCTGGTACCGCAGCTGATGCAGCTACCAAAAACCTATGTCACTAGCGCTCAGCTGGGCCTACGCACCGATAGCGGCGACTACAGTGGCACACCGGTCGAAGAGCTTACGGTACCGAATGATTTAAGCGTCGAGAAGCTGCAGGCAGCAGCCAGCAACCTGATGCCATCGTATGAACAAAAGCCTTCTATTTTCTCGGCGTGTAAACACCAAGGTGAGCCGCTGTACAAATGGGCGCGCAGTGGCGTGCTACCGATGGATGAGCTACTGGATATTGTCACAAAAAAGGCAAAGCTGGTGCATTTATATACTTGTCGCATCGACAACTGGCAGTCCCCCGTCATGACAGTCACCGCAATGGTATCTCAGGGAACATATATACGAGTATTGGTTGATGACATTGCGCAGCAGGTAGACAGCGGTGCCTGCGCAGTAACATTGGCACGCACGGCGGTGGGACCATTTGCCCTCGCGCAGGCGCAGAATCTTGACAGCATTGATAGTTTTGACACAATCATTAACGCATTACTAACCGCTGACAACGTCAGCACATTACTAGACCCCGGTTCAAACCCGGGAAATACATAAGGAGTATTCCATATGAACACAAAAGCAGTGCTTCTTGGCGCAAGTCTCCTTGCCGTAAGCGCAACAACACCGGCGACCGCCGCCAACTTCTTTGATGACTTTGAACAAAGTTGGAATCAAATGTGGGCAGACTTGGACAACAATGTCACTCCGGTGATTCGCCAGGCACGCAACCTACCATCACAAGTCTCAATCGGCTCAGTTCGCCTGCGCGAAGCAAGCCAAAATAAAACAACTGGCGAGTACAAAATAGTACTTGAAACTCCTGGCTACAGTATTGAGGAGCTGACCGTTGACCCTCTGGGCAACCCAAACCGTGTTGATGTCTTTGGTAAAAAAGAGAATAAACAAGAAAACAAACAGGAGTACACCGACGAAGACGGTAACCAAATTATCCGTTACCACTACTCGATGCACAGCAGCAGCGAGCAGTTCTCTCGTTCATTCCGCCTGCCAACCAACGCAGATCTTGATACCGTAAAAGCAGTTCTGAAAAATGGCCTGCTCACTATCACGGTGAACATGCTGCCAGAAGAGAAACACGACGATCGTCGTTCAGTGGAAATCACTGAAGAGTAGTTACTCATCTAGGTCACCGGTCAAGCCCGGGAAGACATATCAAGAAAAAGCCCCCGTAAAAATGCAGGGGCTTTTTCTTACTCACAAAACCATCTATACATAAAAAAAGAGCCGGTGTTTTCTCACCGGCTCTTTTACTTTTTTCTGGTCCTGAATCAAGTTCAGGATGACGCCCACTTACGTTAGACGACGTCTACTTCCGCTAAGTGATTCATTTGCCTTACGCGGCAGCCTTCGCTTTTACGATGTGGCTGGCCAAACGGCTGACACGACGAGCTGCGGCGTTCTTTTTCAGCACACCCTTTTGGCACGCTTTGCCGATGACTGACTCGGCAGCACGGAACAGCTCTTGTGCTTTGTCGAACTCTTTACCTTCAACCGCTTCTAAAACTTTGCGGCGTGCGCTTTTAATTGCTGAGCGCTGTGCAACGTTGCGGTCGTGTGACTTTGCGTTAGTCAAAATACGTTTTTTCTTAGACTTAATATTTGCCATCTTCTCAGTTCTCCTACAGGACTTTTTCTACTTTGCCAGCCTTAACACACTTGGTGCACACTGCACCACGACAGATGCTGCGTTGTCCCTTAAGACGGAACTGCATGACATGAACATTTGGGTAGAGCCAGCGACGCGTTTTATTGTTTGCGTTACTGGAGCGGAAAGATGATTGCGGGCGCTTGTCGCATACGCGGCAGATATTGGCCATGGTTTCTAATTCCTTTTTGGTCGTTCTTTATTGAATGCTGGAAGGTGCATTTTTGCAGCTCAATAAGGCAAATCACTTCCCAAGCGAAGTGCCTAGTCTACCAGATTCATTTATATTATCAATCCCTGAAATCGGTTTAACTACGGTGTTTTTTGCACTCAGTTAGCTTCCGATGGCTCGTGTGCGTCGCCGGCGCCGGCATCATCACCATAATCATCGTCATTTTTAGCAACAACCTCTTCGGCCGGGACCTCATCTTCTGGACGACATGGTGTGATTTCTTTTTTAGGTGCAAAGCTATGGTAGGTGCGCGGCGGAATATCCAACAGCTCGTATACCTCGTCAGCTTCAAGCGTCTCTTTTTCGATCAACTCTTTCGCCAATGTTTCCAGCTTGTCGCGGTTCTCCGTCAACAGCTTGGTCGCATTCTCTTGGCACTCTTTCATAATACGAGCAATCTCTTCATCAATTTGACGAGCGGTATCACCAGAGTACTCTTTTGAGCTCGCACCAAAGCCAAGGTAATTGTTGCTGCGGCTTGAGAACTGAATTGGTCCCAAACGAGACATACCGTACTCACAAACCATCGCACGAATGATTTGTGTCGCCTTTTGGATGTCGCTTGAGGCACCGCTGGTTTGCTCCCCAAAGATCAACTCTTCGGCAATGAAACCACCAAGCGCTACCTGCACCTGCTGCAGCATTTTCTGACGTGTTGTTTGATAGGTATCACGCTCCGGCAGCGACATGCTGACACCCAGTGCACGACCGCGAGGAACAATGGTTACTCGCTGGAATGGATCGGTTTTTGGCAGCAGAAGGTTTAGTAACGTGTGTCCACCCTCGTGATACGCGGTGACCTCTTTTTCCTCATCGGTTTGAATCATAGTCTTGCGCTCAGAACCAAGAATGATCTTGTCACGCGCAATCTCGAAGTCCTCGATGGTCACTTCTTTCTTTTCTTTCTTGGTCGCAACCAATGCCGCTTCGTTAACCAAGTTTTCAAGATCGGCACCACTAAAGCCTGGGGTACCCCGCGCAATACGTCTGGTATCAATCTCTTTATTAAGGACAATTTTTTTGATGTGAACATTCAGAATGTGCTCACGGCTTTTCAGATCAGGATACGGCACCTCAACACTGCGATCAAAACGACCGGGGCGCAGCAGCGCGTTATCCAGTACATCGGGACGGTTGGTTGCCGCCAGGACAATCACCGCACCGCGCTCGGTGGCAAATCCATCCATTTCTGCCAACAGCTGGTTCAGCGTTTGCTCACGCTCATCGTTACCGCCACCATTGCCAACGCCACGCTTACGACCAACCGCATCAATCTCATCAATAAAGATGATGCAAGGAGTGGTACGGCGCGCTTGCGCAAACAAATCACGGACACGAGAAGCACCAACACCAACGAACACCTCTACAAAGTCAGAACCACTCACACTATAGAAAGAACAGTTTGCTTCACCGGCGATTGCTTTTGCCAGCAAGGTTTTACCGTTACCCGGCGCACCGCACAGCAAAATACCGCGTGGCACTTTTGCACCAAGGCGCTCAAACTTGTTAGGGTCTCGTAAGAACTCAACAATGTCATTTAAATCTTCTTTTGCCTCGACCACCCCAGCAACGTCATCAAATTTTACATTGATTGTGCCCGCCGGATGCATGCGTGCTTTGCTTTTGCTGATGTTAAAGATTTTTCCACTGCCACCACCGTTCTGCATATTGCGTAGGTAAAAAAAACCAAGCCCTAGTAGCGCCAGGAAGAAGATAAAGAGAATCATGTTTCCGTATGGATTCTTTTCATGATGCTCCACCGCAATATCGACGTTGTGCTTATGCAAGGTCTGCCACAACATTTCTGATTTTTCGATAGATACCTCAAAGGCGCCACGTGGACGATAGGTATCGGTGAAGAAACCACGAACCTCGGTGCCGTTAGTGATCTTCACTTTTTTGACATGACCTTTTTCAACATGATGTAAAAAGCTTGAGTAAGTAAGTGGCTCAATCTCGTTATGCGTCTGGTGATTATAGACTAAGAAGAGAAGTCCCATTCCAACGAAGAGAAGAAGGAGGAGAAGACCGTTTGGCCCCGCGCCCGGCATTTTTGGGCCGCGATTGAATTTTGGAATTTTTGGCATGCTATTCCTTGCGTTTGCATGTTGAACGTATTCGAGTGCTTTCACTCAGTGCGGCGACGTTTTTTACAAACAAACCGCGTTACGGCAGTTAGTCTAATAGAGAAGCGTAATAAATCATAGTAGTTTTGCGCTTTCTTATTCCGACTCATCTGACACATCGTAAATTATCAGGTCTATTGACAATTCGCCGGTTCAGCGCCGTAGACTGTCGCCACTGTACAGTTTTTTAGCATTTTTTCTAAGAAAAGAGGATGCGTCATGTCGCTTATTCGCCCTCGGTGTTACTCTGTGTTCTTTCTTTGCCTAGTCTTAACCTTTTCCTCCGCCTTGCCATCGAAATTTTCTGATGCATTAGGGGCTTTTGCTAAGCAACACTGGCACATAAATCACTGGGATGACACCAAAGACAACTTTGAAGCCCTCGCTTCCAGCGGAAACCCCGTATATGAAGTTCTGTACGCGTGGACTGGTGTCGATGATCCTTTGGACTGGGATCCATCAAAATTCTACGACATCACCGACAAAATAAAAAGTGCGCTTCGAGACGGCCGCATCCTCATTGGCAGACAGGTAATGAGTAGCGCGAACCTCACCAGTGAACTAGACTTCGCCCCAAACAAACGAAAAAGCTGGGGTATTGTTTATCGCGACAAAGATGGTGTTCACTTTCGCAGAGGCCCTCTCGGCACAGGTATCGCCCTGCCAGCACTGACCGCCCATGCAAATATCCACAATCACCGTGGATGGGGCGGATGGTTTATGCATCACCAGCTCGAAGAAACCGATCGTGGCTTGGTGACCTACACCTGCAACACCAATCACGATAACAACATGAACCTTTCTGATGAGCGTCATATTGGTGCATGGGCCGGCTTTGATCACTATCACCACAACAAAGATGATCACCGTATCTATCAATTTGCCTGCGGCGGATGGAACGGCACCAAATCACTTCTACGGCGCGAACACATTAAGTACATAGATTACAACCATAATAATCTTGGTCATAAAAATGGGAACGGTAATCTACGTCCAGATATTTATAGTGGCGCAGATACTCTACGCTACGATGAATGGAAGGGGCGCGACGTACAGTTCTGGTTTGCGTATGACCATGGCTACTTCCGCTTTGGTGAAGGTGAACCGAAAAACGAAGATGAACTCAGCAGCGTCATTCTTGAGCACCCATCAGAAGTTCAGGACACGCCGCCACAGCTTTGGATGCGGTACTTCATGTTCCGTGGCCCTGGCACCTATAGCAATATTCAAAGCCGCTACCTTAATATCGCTAAAAAGTTCCGCGCTCCTCGCTATTTGAAGGGACGTCACTTCCATTGGCCAGAAGAATGGAAGACCGAAACGCCGGGCAGCATGTCTCTTACATTTAAAGCTCGTGGCAACGCGGTGCACATTGCTCTTACTGACGAAAACCCTATCGCAAAGGGTCCCGGCACAACATCCAATCTTAATGAAAATAGTCGCCTGTTTCGCATCGTTGCGACCGAAGGCCGCACACGCATTTATCATCGCAGAAATCTTGTCGTGGATACAAACCAAACCTACGATGATGACAAGCAACAGGTATTCCAGCGCAAAGGTATTGGTGGCGGTAGCATGTCCAGGTATTACGATTACTGGCTGACGATCGACAGCAATGTCCTCACGTTTGGTCATGGCAGAGATCTTGGTGAAAACGCCATCTGTCAGTACAACCTTGTCGGTAAGGGTGACGAGGGAAAGAAAGTAACCTACTACTCATTCTCCTGCCATGATGATGAAACCGATTACATTGATATCACCTCTAACACCTTCTACAAAACAGACGCACTTGAAGCAACACGCGGACAGTTCACTGGTTGGAATGATCGTTGGCGGCTGCCCGAAGAAAGCCGTGGCGGTGTTACCTTTAAAGCACGCACCATTAGTGGAAGCGACAAAACGGTAGCCATTGGTTTGGCAACTAACAAACCGGCAACACCAACATCTGGGGCAACCTACAGTGTCAGCTGGGGTGACATCTCAAATAGTGCTGCACTTATTAAAAAACTGGGGACACCGGTCGACCAAAAACAGCATTCCGCGCCAGAAGGAAGTGAGTGGGGAGAGTATTGGATCAAATACAGCGATGGCAACATCAGCTACGGTACTGGCTCGGAACTTGATAGAAACATTCTGGGGAACTGGACCGACAGTGCCGCCTCAGCAGCAATTAAATATTTTGGCTTTGGGTCTGGCAACAATAACATCGAAGTTTCCGGG
>JASFWT010000021.1:0-8207 GCA_050049075.1 Candidatus Babelota bacterium
GCACAACGCCAAGAAATGCAAAAAGTTCAACTGCGCACCGGTGACTACCTGGTGACCTGCATGTACGAAGTTCGCAAGGCGCTACAGCTGCAAGGTGGTGACTTACTCAAGCTCGATGACGCACGCGTCGCTGCGTTAATGGCTGAAGAACGTGCCGTTCTGGCACCAGAGCTTGGAGCACTTGATCGCGCGGAATGCAAAATAGTTATGCTGCGCTACAAGCGCCAACACGAAGCTTTTAATGCTATTCCAAAAGAAGCACTGCTTAACTCACCGAACGCGCCAACATTCTTTCGCCACCATGCACATCGCTTTGCGCATCTTACGTTGACCAATGTAGAGCTGCTGCACCTAGTGTACAACTACTTAAAAGTAGAAAAAGCGGCTCGTGCTGCCGGTAACACTCTTGACCTTACGGGCCCACAAACGGTACATAATTTGGTCGATGCGCATGCACAATACCAGCTATCACCTGACAAGCTGTTCTTGTTTACCGAGGAAGAAGTAAACGCGCTTTTGGCACAAGAAGCTGCATAAAAAAAACACCACTCACCAAAATTAAATTCGGGGGAATTTGATAACAAAAAATCTTTTGGTGCTTGCGCTTCTGGATGCAAGCACCCCACACCTTCTTTTTGGTCGGGTAGTCCAGGCGTAACGCGCACAGGTGAAGAACCTGCACTGGTAAATGAGCGGTGGTGGTATACCGACTGACCTGACTAAAGCTTTTGTCGCGCTGCTGATGCAAGAGGCCGGTAGAAAAGCTGAGGAACTCTCAGTAACAGAAGAACAAGTAACGACCGGAATGATTTCATTTCTTGAAAAAGCGCTCAAAATACCACACGAGCCTGGACATCTCGACCGATCAGCAATTCTTAATACATGTCTAAAAAAACGAGTGTACGAAGAAGTCAAATGTTTAGTTGATAAGTGGTTCCCCTCTGCAGAAAGCTTTCAAATATAGGGGAACGCAAAAAACTATGATGTGGTCACATTTGACATCCTGTAACATACAAATTACTCTTACCGTTCGCTGCTTTTAAAGCGCGACACACTATTTTTATTTCTTTGGGGGAAATTACACATGTTTTCATATGTTGCTACGTCACAAAAAGTGGCGTCACTTTTTGTGACGTCACTTTCACTTACCACCGCTGCAAGTGCTGAACTTTCATATAAGCTAGTCTCCTATGATGAACCGGGATTGCTTTCTTTTTCTGAAGAATGCCGCTTACAAATAAGTAGGAAAGCAAAGCTGTTATTCAACAAGACAAAGCGTTCTTTCATGAGACACCTTGCAACAATTCTGGCGGCCTCTTCTAATGTGCAGAAGCCCAAACAGCAACGTGATATTGCTCGCCGGCTCTCTCGTCTTTTAGCAAACACCTATGAGTTCTTTTTCCGGAAATTTGATGGCTCTTTTACTGAAAGGTTAACAGACATTCTGCATGCCTATGCCATTGGCGCCATTGCACGCAAGTATGACTTTGCTATTGCAGCAACAATTGACGCCGCATTAGAGCAAGCATAGGAAAACAACATGCATACTTTTTTTGATCGCGCTACGCTTTTTACCCTTTGTACTATCTTATTTTCTACTCACTCACCTGTGGCAGCAAGCCACGATACCCCTCGCAAGGCTAGGATTAAAGCCGCATGTGCTGCACTGAGTAAAGCAACAGTAAGCGAAGCTCCTCACGTCGAACGATTCGTCGCAGGATCACCATCAAGTACCAGTCCTAGCATGGTAACAAAGCTCGATGCCGAAGCATCTTCACCAGCGGTTTTTTGTGCTGAAATTTATAAGACAGGAGATCGGCTTGCACATGAAATAAAACTCTCTCTTGCTCTTGATAAGCACCAAAGAAATAAAGCGCTCATACAAAGATATTGCTCCCTTATGGATGAATTAAGCGGGAAAATTGGTACAAACGTACAAGAAGTATTCGAGAAAAGAAAACAAGCTCTTGCCAGTGCACTAACAGCTGAATCGTACCATAAAGCGGTAGATAATCTTCGAGATACCTGTCGCTGGTTTGGCGAACAACTCGTTGCAGCTGAACTTGCAACAAAAGATGAAGCTGAGATGGCGCTGCCACTTTTGGAGATATGGATACGTAAAAAATATAGAAACGAATGCCTCATGGAAAGCCTTTCTACAACCTCAACCATACAGAAACTCCATACGCTTGTTATTGACCTTCCTCCGGTCACACAAGGAGCACGTACTATACAATTATCTGATGCATTAACGACCGCACTGGAGAGCCTGAAGGCAAGCGCTACTCCTGAGAAAGCAAGAAAGACCGTTCATAAACTTACGACTGTCTATGATGCAATCAAAACGATTCTTCTTGCGAGACATCCCGATCACCATGCATGGATCGATAGAGCTATCGAAGTAACACGCAATGCTATGATCAGTAGCTACTGGCTATCTTTTTAGTATTTATAGGAGGACCGACTATGCTTTCCTTCTTCCGTCACACCATTTTTCTGTCATGTGTACTACTTGCAACCGCGGCGAACTGTTCTGAGGTCTCTCAAACAACTGCAGCAGCTGGTATCGGCATATCAAATGCAGAGCTCAAGCCATTTTACGATGCTATTGACACACTCGAGTCGAGTGCACCATTTACTGGGCCAGATGGCATTCGTTACGGCTCTACTACTCCTCGCCACATTTTAGCAGCAGCAATCGAAATGGTGAAAAATGCCAAAACCAAAGAAGAATACCATTTCGCCTTCTGTGCTATCGCCGGAACCCTTAACTAGGCTGCGCAAGAACTCTCTGCTCAAAAAAGAATCAATACTCATCCTGCAGTTATCCAAGCTGCTATTAATACAACATGCCAACACTACCGTCCAGCAAGCGTTCTTGAAGATGATGGTGACGCATGCAGCGTGAGTGATGAGTCATAAGAAAAGCACTCTGGCAAGCGAGAGGCCCCGAAGAACATATGAGGGTATGCATAAGGCTAGGAAAAACAATGCCTTGGTTTGTAGAAGAGCTCCAAAAGCAGAAAGAGATTGTAGTTGCTCCAGACGTGATATATGCAGCTATCGAAAAAACAATTCGAACCTACAGTCGCCTGCGAGAAGACTAGAAAAACAACTCAGCGGCTACTACCGCTTGGCCATACCGCCAAACATACCGAGGAAGTATTTCAGGTCACTATCAGTAAAGCGTAAGCCGGCACCAAAGAATGGGCTGGCGCTGCCGCGGCTGACAATGTCATCGATACCAAACGCAGTGTAGAAATTTTTCATAAAGTAGAGTTTGTTCAGCCACTTCACGTGTGGACGACTATCGTCGAGACGTTTACGACCGCGCATATCGAAACACTCGATAGAACTAATCCAGTGCATCAAATCGGTGTTCAGCGGAATGTAAAAATCACAGGCAGCACCAATAGTATTCTCAAACATACCGATACGGAATGCCAGGCGATTAAAGCGCTTACCAAACTGGAAACCAAACTGCAGCTGATCTTTTTTACGCTTTACCACTTCCTTACGCGAGGCGAACTTTAACTTGTCGTGCCCCGACGCACCGGTCAGCAATGTCTTGGTAGAAAGCTCATCACCATCAGCGTTATACCACTTGGTGTCTTTCACCGTACGCTCAAGTGTGCCAAACTCGTCGCTTGCCAATTGAATCTGGTAGAAGTAATCATGACTTGGGCGAATCTTAATATCTAAATACCCCTTGTTCTCGGTGTACTTAAATAAGTTTTCGCTATGCATGTCGATATAAACCTGCAATGACTGCATACGATCAACATATTCTTTTAAGCCACGAACAGTTTTCTTGAGGTCGGCGTAGGTTTCTTCTTCGTTAATTAACTTACCAACAAGCCCTTTGCCCTTATTAATTTTTTCCATTACCTCTTCAGCTTCACGAAACCCTTCGCGTGCTTGGATAGCGGTATCTTCTAGTGCATCAAAGGCGCCACCGGCTTTACTGATTGCTGGTAATACATCGCGACGCAGATCCCCCACTGCGCCACGAATGCTACGCGTAACTTTTGGTACCTCACGGCGTAAATCACCAGATACAATCGAAGTATTTTCTAAAGCGGCATCAATATTTTTTTCATTCTTACGCAGCGTACGATCTAATACATCAGCGCTGCTGGCAATGTCTTCGGCAGCCTGCGCAGCATGCTTCAGTGTGCTCTCCATACGACGCTTACCATCGCGTGTAGCAAAAACATTTTTAAAAGAAAGGGCAATATCGCTGATGTTTTGGGCAATATCACGCGCTTGGTCAATCAGGTCACCAACGTTCACCGATGATTTACCCGGCATAGCCAACGTACTCCCTGGCACCAGCGTACCGGTCGAGAAGTCACCTTGGTCCAGCTCGATTACTTTTTGTCCCAGCAATGTCTCTTGCTGAATCATGGCGTAGGCATTGAGTGCTAATTTATATGCTTTTAAAATCTTGAGATGTACTTCGGCCTTACCGCCTTCACGCAGGTGAATCGCATCAACACGACCAATCTCAACACCAGATGTTTTGACTGGCGCTTTGACATTCAGGCCGCCGGTATCATCAAAATAGGAGATGTAAGTATCGTAACTCTTGTGATCCATGCGAAACGCACCGATGTTGAAGCTGAGGTACAAGAGCACCACCGCCGCACCGATGACAAATACGCCAACTCGTGTTTCTGCTTTCACGTTACTACCTTACTCGCGGCCTGTAGCCGGTTACCAATTACACCCAATACACGCGGCGAATCTTGAAAAGTGGCCGAGCCGGTTTACTCGACGCTGCTTTTTTCTGTGTAGACGGTGGCGATTGTTTTGTATTCCCTTCCTGAGCGGTCTTGTTGTCCCTTTCAACTCGCTCAAGTATCGCCAGCGCTGTCTGTTTGACCCCCGCTACCTTCCCACAGGATAGCACAGAGAAAAATCGTGGCTCAACGACTGGAGAAAAGAGGTCTAAAAGTTCCTTAGACAACTTGGGTTTTGCTTCCCAAATTCCCTGCAAAGCTTTCCAAACAATCTCATTTCCTTTGCTTATTGCTGGCACATACTTTTTGGCCAGTTCTTCATAGTTCGCTTTGCGCTTATACGGATCGGTACCTTGCGGACGTCGCAGCTTTAATACGGCGGCAAGTGAGTCACTCAGAAGGAGCGGCGATATCTTGCCCCCCTTATTCCATGTCGTAAAAACGTTTTGTAGCGCAATATCACGTGGTGGACCTGGTGCTTTTGCACGCGCCTCTGGGTTAGCAGCTGGTACCGGTTCATACCACAGTGGTAGATGTGTATCAGCAGCAATCGAAGCAAGTGCGCTGACGTCGGTGACGCGATGGCGACGCTTTTTGAAGAAGGTGCCAAGTTTAACGGTCATTGACCCGTCTGCCAATTTTTTCTTGATACCAAACGACTTAAACAACGCTTTGATTGCTGGCTTGATCTCACCCCTCTTCTCATCGTAGACAGCCTGCAGCGGCACCTTGCCCTCTTCACAGGAAATACAAATCTGCATGCTTCCCTCAATACCATCACGTTCTTCGGTCAAATTAAACAACTGCCAGCGATCTAAATGGGGCAGCACCTCTCGAATGAACGTTGTATAGGGGAATTTTTTCGCTGCTTCTGCCTGCTGTACTGGCGCACCGCTCAGCTGTTCCTGTTTCTTTTTATCTGGCACCATTCCCTTTTGCAGCTGCGCGATTGCCAGGTTAATACCACCCAGTGCAAGCATCTCTGCTTGCTCACGATGAACCATCGTTGCACTAAAGAAACTCCCCACCGAAACGCTCTTAATAAGCTGCTGTGTCATGAGCGTCACCACGCCCATGATTACCAGCGAGAAGAGAAGGACGGAACCTCTGCGTAGCGTCATCATGTATTATCACCCTGCGGTTTCTGCTGCTCTTGTTTTTTTTCTTCAGGCTGACCACTTTCTTGCTGCTGCCCAGCGGCTGATTTGTCTTCATCTTTTTTCTGCGTTGGTGGCTCGGCCTGCAACAATAATGGAACCATGCAATCAAATGGATACGAACGATGATGCTGCTCATCCCAAAGCTCAAGGTGAATGCTTACCGATTGTGGAAACAGTGTTGCGCTTTTCTTCAACTCCTCCTCTTTCCCCCAGGTAAAGGTACGTATCAACTCTTCTTCTTTATTCTGAGAGGTTTTATTTTTTGCCGCCTCCTTTTCTGGGCGTTTTTTATAGGTGTACTCCAGCGATAATGCTTTAATATTTTCCGCGACAATATGCTTACGCACCGGCACACCTTCTTCTTTCTCTTTAAACTCCATGTTCTCAAGCTCCGCACTCTCTTTACGCCACAAGGTATAGGTAGAATGTTGTGCTGAGCTCTTTTGCTTGTTGTATACCAACTCATAACCAACACGTACGCGGCGCTCGCGCTGCGAACCAAATACCTCCAGCGGCGTGGTACAGATAAAAGACACCTGCTTTGTCATCTGCCATTTCTTATTTTGGTAGCGATACGCTGCATCATCAAACGTGTTGGTAATCAGTGAAAGAATTGGTGGTTCCTTTTCTTTATTGTGCTTTTGAGCTGCAGTGTCTTTCTTCTCTGCTTGCTCTTTCTTGTCATCCCCCTGCTTTTGCTCATCATCACGTTTTGCCGTTGGTTTTTCCATCTTCTCTAACTTCTGATACGGCATCACGGTCGTAAAGTCGCGCTCTATTTGATTCAGTAGTAATGCTACACGACGGTTAATGCTGAGTAGGTCCCGTGAGTTACTGAGCACGTTCACCGCATTGCGATACGCTTGCACCATGCCAATCATGATCATGCTACCAAGCGCAAGAGAAACCATGACCTCAAGCATCGTGAAGGCGGGACGCTTACCTGTCTCCCCGGACTTGATCCGGGGCCTGAGTACCTGGTTCCTCATTCACCCCTCCTTTTTCTCTGGCCGCGGCACTACCGTAACAATCGAAAGCGTTTTTGGCCGCCCACCACGTTGCCAGGTCCCACGGCTCTGAAGCAGCTGAAGATAGTCACTGTATGGTGCCAGGGAAGATTTTTTATGAATACCTGCTGGCTGCACGGTCACCTTGAGCTCTGGCTCTTCAAACTGCCGCATCTGCTTACGAGCTTTTTCGGGATCAAGATACGACTTGTATAAATACTTTTTAATCAAGTACAGCCGATCGATCTCTTCACGACCGTACCACACCCGCAACATTGATTTAACCTGCAGCTCAGAAAGGATAAACATCGAAGAAGAAAGAATAAAAAGCGAGACGAGGATCTCGGGAATGGTAAAGGCGGCACGCTTCATCACTCCTCCTGCAACGTAAAGGAACCTAAAAACGGCTGCACCGTTAAACGGGCCGCTGCGGTACGATCAGCCTCCGCGCGCTCCAAGTGCAGCGTCAGATCTTCCACCAAGCCATGCGGCACCACATAGCAATACGCAATGCCTTTGTTTTCATCAAACAGATCTTTTTTACCACGCTTACACGAAACAAGGCGCAGCGAGTCGGGTAGCGTGTAGCTACTGGTAAAGTAATGAGAATGAATTTCTTGGTAGTCGCGCACTCCTGGTTTGCTTTCCCCCACATCAACTTCAACGCGAGCCATGCCTTTCTTTTGATCAAAAACGAGGCGGTGCACTTGCTGAGAGGTAATAGCTTCTTGGCGCGCAAAATAGAGCATGTTATTGAACTCATCACTTACCGCTGGCCAGGTAGCATCAGGCGAGCGTTTGACCATGCGTGGCCCAACCAATGATGCCATCATGCCGATGATGAACAGCACTACTAAAATCTCAAGCATCGAGAAGGCGGGTCGTCCCCGCCCTGAGCGGGGACCCAAAATATAAGATCCCGGATCAAGCCCGGGGAGACATGCAGTGGGCTGTTCGGACGTGAAAGCGTCCCCGATGGTGTTCATCGAGGACGCTTCTAAATGCGGTGAGGGTGGTGTATTACGCACCAACAACAATTTCGTCACTGTTGCCATCAGGACCTTCTTCACCATGCGAGAGAAGCTCAAAGTGACGGAACTTACCTTTTTGACGTGGCGGTGCATAGTACTCAAACTGGAAGCCCCAGCCATCTTCTGGAATCTCATCTTGCCCTTCGAGGTACGGGCCATCCCATTTCTTACGCACTATTTGATTTTTTGGCGGCTTCACCAACGCATTCAACCCACCTTCAGCTTTTGTCGGAAAGTGACCAATGTCGCTGTAGTACTCTTGCAGCG
>JASFWT010000022.1:0-8058 GCA_050049075.1 Candidatus Babelota bacterium
GATTGAATGTGTCGGTGAGTTTGATCCGGCAGTCCACGAAGCATTGATGCAAACACAATCTGATGAGCATGAGAGCGGTGCCATCGTTGCGGTGCTTTCAAAAGGATACCGCTACAAAGACACGGTAGTCCGCCACGCTAAAGTAAGTGTTGCCGCATGAGGAATACCTCTTTTACGCACCGCCGTCGTACGCGCAAGCGTCCCTCTCGACTGGCCACCACTCTTTGGTATGCACGCGTTGCCGTCCTTGCTGCCGTAATCATAGCAGCTGTTGTTTTTGCCGGCTTTGGTGCGCGACGTTTCTACAATAAACTACGCAGCGGAGGCGCTTCGCATTCGGTTGCTGCCGTTACTTCTGCAGCGCATAAGCAACCAGCACTTATTGTCCGCCAAGAGTTGGCACACCTGCGACAGCAAATGCAATCGCTGGCAAAAGTAGTGCAAGGTGCGTGCCAGCAAAGTGGTTCTGTCAGTGGCGTTTCTCCCTGGCTAGAAGTGCAGCGCACGGTGGAAGATGCCGTAGCACAGGTTTTTAGTCATGTAACTCCCTTTAATTGGTTGGAGCCGTACAAGGCACCCAGCGAAGGGATTGCCTCGGGGAGCGCGTTCTTTATTAATCCCGATGGCGATATGATTACTAACTATCATGTGGTTAGTCAGGCGCGCCAGGTAAAGATTCGTCTCGCCCGCATGGGACAAGAGCGCTTAGATGTCGACATTATTGGTGTTTGCCCCGACCGCGATATTGCACTGCTGCGCCTTGCAGAAGAGGCAAAAGAAAAAATCATCGCCAAGTTTGGTGCAGTGCCTTACCTAAAGCTTGGTGACTCTGACACCGTTGGCCGCACGCAAGAAGTGATGGCAGTCGGGTATCCGCTGGGACGCTTAAGCTTGAAAAGTACCATTGGCAACATTAGCGGCTGGGAGCGTTTTGGTAACCAATCATTTATTCAGCTGACATCACCTATTAATCCGGGTAATTCCGGTGGACCAACATTTAACAGTCGTGGCGAGGTAGTGGGGGTGAACACCGCGGCCATACCAAATGCGCAAAATACCGGCTTCTTTATCCCTATTACCGAGGTCCGTGCGACGTTGCGCGATCTATATACCACCAAGCTGCTGCGCAAGCCGGTGCTTGGCGGTGATTTCTGTATTTACACTAAACATACGCGTGAGTGGCTAGGCAACCCTGAAGGGGGTGGCTGGTTGGTGATGCGCGTGTATCCAAACACCTTGCTTGATCGCGCTGGCATACAGGCTGGCGATGTGTTGTATGCGGTGAATGGGCACGAGCTTGATATGTATGGTGATGTGGAAGTGTCATGGGCGACCGACAGCAAGGTGTCGGTGCTTGACCTGCTGAACCGTTATATGGTGGGTGATGTTATTACTATTGTGGCATATCGCCGTGGTGAGCGGTTTGAGCGCTCACTGACGCTTGATGACATCTTTATGCTGCCAATTCGCAAGATGTATCCCGACTTTGAAAAAATTACATACGAAATTTTTGGCGGCATGATTGTTATGCCACTGAATATCAACGTCATTAACGCGTTGCTGGAGCGAGATTCTAGTTTGGCTACCTACTTGACCAAATATGCGCGTCCAGAGCACCAATATGAAGAAGCGCTTATTGTGACGCATATTTTCCCTAACTCGCCGGTAGAGGACGCCAAGCTGGTAAATGCCGGTGCCATTATTGATGAGATCAATGGCCAGCGCGTACGCTCGCTTGATGATTTTCGTGCAGCGGTTGCTAGTGGGGTGGGGCAAAAGTTTATAACTATGACCACACAGTTTGAGCGTGTATTGATTGTGCTCTCTCTTGACGAGATACGTAAAAAAGAGCCTATTCTGGCTTCACTCTATGGATATACGCCGTCACTGAGTTTTGAGGCTGTGAAGTAGAAACCGTTTCTGTCACCCTCGCTTGTCGAGGGTCCAGTTACTAGATTCCGGACAAGCCGGAATGACCACATACCGGAGTTGTAATGTCAAAAAAATACCGCCTAGACTATCTGGTTGCCCAAAAGCACCCAGAGCTGAGCCGTACACAACTGCAAAGTGTCATCATGCAGGGCAAGGTGCTGGTGAATAATCAGGTGGTGACAAAGCCGGGCATGCAGGTTAGTGAAGAGGCAGAACTGATCACCAACTTTTCTTTGCCAAAGTACGCCAGCAGGGCGGGGTTAAAGCTTGAAGCGGCGCTTGATCATTTTGCGATCGATCCAACCAATTTAATTATTCTTGATGCCGGTCTTTCAACCGGCGGCTTTACCGACTGCTTGTTGCAGCGGAGTGCGCAGCGGGTGTACGGCGTCGACGTTGGCCACGGGCAAGTGGCAGAAAAGATTCGCCAAGATGAACGCGTTGTCGTGATGGAGCAAACCAATCTACGCCACCTTGAGTTTCTGCCGGAGAAAATCGACCTGGCTACGCTTGATCTCTCGTTTATCTCACTGACAAAGGTGTTGGATGCAGTGGTCAATTTGCTCCAGCCCAATGGCCGCGTCATTTGTTTAATTAAGCCGCAATTTGAAGCGAAGCGCCACGAAGTGCGCCGCGGCGGCCTGGTGAGTGATCCTGAGGTGCATCAGCGTGTACAGGAAGAAGTGGTTGCGTATGCTGCGCAGCTGGGCCTGCAGCAGCTGGGGCCGATCATTCCTTCGCCCATTCAGGGCAACACCAGCGGTAATATTGAATTTCTGGGTGGGTTTGAAAAATGAGTTTACCCCGGCCTTTAGGCGCCGGGGCTAAAGGCCGGGATTACTTACAAACGTGCTTGTCGCCATGATACCACAGATGTTTCTGTCGCACTGACCTACAAGAACTGTCACCCTGACGTATGTCAGAGCCTAACCTGAGCTTGATTCAGGGGCCCAGTGCGGCATTGCTTTCAATAACACATCAAGAGACGTTGGTTCATAAACCGGGGGGTGCCATCGTCACACCAATTATGTTTTAATTTCGCCGTTTCAATAGTTATTGTATAGCGTATCCTATAGGGCAGCGGTGAGCGGCTCTTTTTTTTCGAAGAAAGAATATACCCAGTTGGCAAGACGCAGAATGCGTCGGTCAACAGGCGAGAGCGCAGTGATACTTTGACGACGCCGGATTCGATAAGTCTTGGTTAATAGAAGGCGATGCCTATAGACGCGTTGCAATATGAATGACATGAGTGCGGCAAAAAATATCCCAATTTGCCACCGTTTCTTTTTGTACCATAAACTGTTCTGTTGTAAGTCCTTAAGAATGTACTGTGCCTCTTTATGTCCCAGATCTGCTGCTTCTTGAAGCAACTTGAGCCCCTTTTTGGGGTCTCGCGCAACGCCGTCCCCATAATTGTACATACACCCAAGATTGCACTTTGCCACTGCATATCCTTGCTGTGCAGCCTCTTGAAAACATCTGAACGCCTCTTTGTCATCTCGCGCAATGCCGAGCCCTTTCTTGTACATAGCCCCAAGATTGCACTTTGCCCCTGCATGTCCTTGCTCTGCAGCCTCTCGAACCCACTTGAACGCCTCTTTGTCATCTCGCGCAACGCCGAGCCCGTCTTTGTACATCACCCCAAGACAAGACTGCGCATTAGCATCCCCCATATTTGCAGCCTCTTGAAAACATCTGAACGCCTCTTTGTCACTTTGCGCAACGCCGCGCCCATTTTTGTACATTATTCCGAGACAAAACTGCGCATTGGCATTCCCCATTTCTGCGGCCACTTTATAGAGGTTGAATGCCACTTCGTCATTTTGTGCAACACCGCGCCCATAATTGTACATTATTCCAAGACAGTATTGCGCATCAGTATCTCCTTTTCTTGCCTCATCTTTAAACCAATTGACCACCTCTGTGTCATCAACTTCGTCATCACTAAGCGGCTCAACGATGGCCATTTTTTTTACGGCCATTTTATAGAGATTGAGCGCCTTTTTTTTATCTTGTGCAACGCCGAGCCCATACTTGTGCATAAGCCCAAGATTAAACAGTCCTCCTACGTGTCCTTGCTTTGCAGCATCTTGAAGGTATCTGAACGCCTTTTTAGGACTTTGTTTAACACCGTCCCCATTCGCGTACATTATCCCAACAGAGCACTGCGCATGTGCATGCCCTTGATTTGCGGCCTTTAGGTACCAAGAGAAGGCCTCTTTACTACTTTGTGCAACACCGCGCCCATCATTGTACATTATTCCAAGACAGCATTGCGCATCAGTATCTCCCCTTTCTGCGGCCATTTTGAACCAATTGACTACCTCTATGTCATCAATTTCGTCATCACTGAGCGGCTCAACGATGGACATTTTTGTTACGGCCATTTTATAGAGCTTGAACGCCTTTTTTTTATCTTGTGTAACGCCGAGCCCATTCTTGTGCATAACCCCAAGATTAAACAGTCCTCCTACGTGTCCTTGCTTTGCAGCCTCTTGAAACCACTTGAGCGCCATTTGGTTATCTTTCGAAACGCTGAGTCCATCTTTGTACATAATCCCAAGATAGCACTGCGCACGTGCATGTCCTTGCTTTGCGGCTCTTTCAAACGACTTGAACGCCATTTTATTATCTTGCGAAACGCCGAACCCTATCTTGTACGCCATCCCAAGATAGCACTGCGCATCAAGAAGGTCCTTCTTAGGAGCAGCCCCATCACTTGCCATCGTTCTACAAAGATCGGCAAAACTACTGGGATCTTCATGCAAAATATTGCCATTCAGGTCAACTAATTTAAGATATCTTCCAAGAATAGGATTCTTATCATCTAAGGCCAAATCGATGCTATTCAACCCAGTTTTTTCATTACCTTTTTCTACGAATTCGCGAGGGGGATCGCTTGCGGCTGGCAGTCTATTTGTTGCTGCAAAAGAGAGAGCGGCAACTATTAAAGCAATTTGTATAAGTCTCATGGATGTATCATTTCGTAATCAAAAAATATAGAGATATGTTTTTATTTTTTTCAATAGAAATAATTCTACCATAATGTCAGACGTCATTTCAATAGTGAAGTACACATGCTTCCATGTTTAAGCACGCGATCCATGCACTTAAATCAATTTGAATTTCACTTCGCGATGTTGTTCGAGAGCTTGGAAGAGCGCACTCGAAAATTATAAGAGAAGTGGTAAGAAATGGAGGAAAGCCTGAATATCGATTTAATAAGGGCCACAAAAAAGCAAGCCTGCTTTGACAAGAGGTAAATTGGTGTCTCTTTAAAATGACTCCTGCATGCATCAAGCTAACTGAGGAGGACTTGTTCGACGGTAGAGCCAAGAGCAAATGGCTGGGTGTCTAAAAAAAGAATGTTTGTCTAAGAGGCCGGGGAGCCGACTGTTCAGGAAGACATTGATATGGTCAAGCTAGAAAGACAGAATAAAAAAAAGGCCTCGAGGAAATCCTCGAGGCCTTCAAAGTATATGTCGCTTACTGTCAGCGACAAATGCAAAGCGGAGCTTTGCCTCCTAAGCTTTTACGCTACTTGAGTTTGTAACAGTACAAGCAGTGCAATATAGTTCAGCGCGGTACGAGCGATACGTTTTTCTTTCGTATCACCTTCGTATTGCTCAGCACCGTACAGGTTTCGTATAAAGCGGTTGCCAAGAACTTTTACCGCTTTCCAGCTGATCATCTTATCAAGGCCACCACGTTCATTGATGACCGGTACAATATTATTGAGTACCAGTGCAGCAAGTGCGCTTAGTTGAGCAGTTCTCTTGTGGTTGTTGATCTTTCCATGAATGCCGAGTGAATCGACTTTGGTCTTATTGAAAAAGTTTTTCAGTTTTTTGACAAATATTTCTACTTGCGCAGGAACTGATGGGACCGAAGGCCCGCCGAAGCCTTTGATTTTGTTCCAGAGGTAAAGTGCAAGAAGAACGGGTAGTGCCTCACCGATAATTTTCTTACTTCCGTCTTTAACAGTAACGCGCATAAAACGCTTCCAGTCAAAGTTTTGAAAGAGGCTAGAAAAATCACTCCACATTCCTTGGCCTAGTGGAACAGCTACCTCGTTCAGATCTTTGCTGTATGAACGACCTAGATCAAGCACACGATTTGCAGCGTCAGAGAAGAATTCATTTACCTCTTCTTCTGCCAGCGTAGTGACAGTGAACCACTGCTGCAGGTCGGCGATAGCATTTGCAGATACTTCGTTGAGGAGTAGGTTGTTTTTGACGGTCAGCAGCAGAACAGGACGAGCAGATCGGTTTTCCGCTACTGCGTTCAATGCTGGATTGTCAGCCAATGCTTGCGCAAAGTAGGTCACAAAGCTTTCAACATCACCAACTTTTTTTGCATCAAGCATTACTGGTGAACGCTCGGCGTAGATGGTTGCCACAGAAGGACCTTTGTAATCTTCTTCTTTTGCATTTACGTGTGCCAGGCGTGACAGTTTACCATCCATGCTTGAGCCAGCACGGCCACCTTTACCGTATTGCAGAGGCGTCTTTACGCCAGCATTATAGGCAAGGGTACTGTGGCTCATAACACGAGAACCGGTTGCTGATTTGTCGACCCAATGCTTGCTTGATTCAACAATACCACGGATAACATCGTAGCGGTTGATAGAAAGCTTTTGGCCATCTACAGAAACAAATGTCGCCAAGCCAGCAAGCTTCATCCATTTTTTTGCATTACTCAGTTGTGTTACTTCGTCTGCGCTCTGTGGCAGCAGTTGAAAGAAGGGAGTTTGCTGCGGATCGTGTACAACGCTATCTGGGGTTAGGTCGCGTCGCTCAAGTCTTAATCCTTTTGCTTCGATGCTCGCAACGCCCAGCGACAGGCTGAGTGCAACGGCTGTCAGAATACCACCAACGTGTTTCATACGTTTGCTCCTTTAGGGTATGGTGTGAAGTGGTTAAGTAAGTTAAAAACGCGTTATCGCGATTCTTAGTATACGAGAGCCACTTACTTTTGCAACTGCTAATAGTGCGCAATATCCTATTACTACTACCAAAAATGAGCTTGGCCACCAGGCGTTCAGCAGCGATTTTAGGAGCAAACAAAGCGGGTAGGAGCTGGCGGCAAGCACCAGTGGGTACCGTGTGCCCAGCGGCAGCGCTAAAAAAAGAAGCAGTGTCAGCAGCGCGAATACCATTATTTCAACCAGTGGCAAAGCCTCTTGGCCCAGCTTGGTGCCGATGTTTGTATGGTGCTGACTATGCGGTGTGGTGTTCCACCACGCGGTCAGCAAGCCAACCAACGACGGTGCGTGGACACGTTCTTGCAGTGCATGAGTCAGCGCAGCTGCTGGTTGCTGAATAGAAAAGCGCGTCACCCACTGCCCGGTATCATAGTGATACTGTTCGCCGCGTGGTGCGCGCAGCACCCCTTTTTCTAGGGTGAATATGGCGCAATATTCATGCATGCGTATCCCTTGATCACCGTAGCGATACCACGTCAAACCCCTCCCACGCTGCGTTGCATAAGAAAAGTGCTGTATATGAACCAGGTCAAGCGAAGGCAGTGCATACCATTGATTGTGCAGTATATTGGTGGCGCGCCTCTTAAAAACACGTGCATGATAGTGCTGCACCTTGGTACGTAGCGCTTCACCACCACCGTGGCGAATACCAATCACACCGATTGCTATGCAGGCAGTTGTAAAAACAAGCGGGAGCAGCAGCTGCCGATTTTTTAGGCCCAGCAGCCGACAGGTAAACCATTCTTCATGCAGCTGCAGGCGATAGATAACAACCAGTATGGCCAGCCAGGCGCTAATAGGAAGCATATCCAGCCAGGTGGGGACCAGGTTGAGTCCCAAAAATGGCAGTATAGTGGGTAGATCGTGAGTGGTGCGCGTGAGCTTTTCCATCAGTTCGATCAGATTGTAGATAACGGTTAGGCCGCCGCTGATGCCCAGGAAGGCTTGCAGAAAGAGGGTGGAAAGATAGCGTGAGAGGGTCACTTCTCGAGCTCTACCTTTTCAAGACTCTCTCCACCACCCAAAGACTCTGGTGTATGAATACCACATGAGACAATGGTCTTGATGGCCTCTTCAAACGTAATATCAGTGTCGATTAACTCGTCTTCCGGAACCACCATAAAGTAGCCACTGGTTGGGTT
>JASFWT010000024.1:0-7960 GCA_050049075.1 Candidatus Babelota bacterium
CGCTCACCTTTTTCCATGCCCCAGCGCATCATAGTGTTCTTAATGCGTTCACCACCAAAGATACGAATCAGGTTGTCATCAAGAGAGAGGTAGAACTTTGATGAACCAGGGTCACCTTGACGACCAGCACGACCACGCAGCTGGTTGTCAATACGACGGCTTTCGTGACGCTCGGTGCCGATGATACGCAAGCCACCAGCTTCAAGTGACTCTGGCGTCAGCTTAATGTCGGTACCGCGCCCCGCCATGTTGGTGGCAATAGTAATCTTGCCTTGCTGGCCCGCTTCGGCAACGATTTCAGCTTCGCGTGCGTGTTGCTTTGCATTCAGAATGTTATGCGGAATGCCTTTGCGCTGGAGGAACTGTCCGAGTAACTCAGACATCTCAACCGCTACCGTACCAACCAGTACGGGGCGGCCTTTTTTATGGCTTTCCTCGATGTCTTCCAGAATGGCTTCAAACTTATCTTCCAGATCAAGCAGAATGACATCGGGCTCGTCGATACGAGCAATAGGTTTGTTGGTAGGAATGCTCACGACACCTAGTTTGTAGATGCGATAGAACTCTTCCGCTTCGGTTTGCGCCGTACCGGTCATGCCGGCCAGCTTGGTGTACATGCGGAAATAGTTCTGCAGCGTAATGGAGGCAACGGTTTGGTTTTCACGCTCGATGCGTACCCCTTCTTTTGCCTCAAGTGCTTGGTGCAGACCGTCAGAGTAGCGGCGGCCACTCATGATACGGCCGGTGAACTCATCAACAATTAGGACTTCGTTTTCGCGAACCACGTAGTCGACATCTTTTTTAAAGATAGCGTGCGCACGCAGCGCTTGCGTGACGTGGTGCAGCAGCAGGGTGTGTTCTGGTGCGTACAGGTTTTTTACGCCCAGCATCTTTTCGATTTTGTCATTACCCGATTCGGTTGGGTGTACCGAGCGTGCTTTTTCGTCTACTTCATAGTCAGAATCTTTGTGCAGACGCATCACCGCTTGGTTCGCCAGCACGTACAGGTTGGCGCCTTTTTCGGCAGCACCAGAGATAATCAGTGGTGTACGCGCTTCGTCGATCAGAATAGAGTCGACCTCATCGACAATAGCGTAGTGCATATCTCGCTGTACATACTGCGACAGGTCAAACTTCATATTATCGCGCAGGTACTCAAAGCCGAACTCACTATTGGTGCCATAGGTGATATCACACTGGTAGGCTGCTTTGCGCTCTTTGTCTGACATGTCGTGCTGAATAATGCCGACGGTAATGCCAAGAAACTCATAGAGAGGCATCATCCATTCAGCATCACGTTTTGCCAGGTAATCATTGACGGTGACCAGATGAGCGCCTTTGCCGGCAAGACTATTAAGGTACAGTGCCAGCGTCGCCACCAAGGTTTTACCTTCACCGGTTTTCATCTCGGCAATTTTGCCTTCGTGTAGCACTATGCCGCCGGCGAGCTGTACATCAAAGTGACGCATGTTCATTGCGCGCTTACCCGCTTCGCGCGCTAGTGCAAATGCTTCTGGCAGGATGGCGTTTAAGGTTTCGCCTTTGGCGATGCGCTCTTTAAACTCAGTTGTCTTTGTAGGGAAATCTTCATCGGCGAGCGCTTGCATTTGCGGCTCCAGCCGATTAATTGTCTTGAGAGTGCGCATCAGGCGCTTTACTTCGCGATCGTTCTTTGTGCCAAAAACCTTGGCGAGAACAGTGCTAATCATACCGGTCCTTTGTTTCGTTAACGGTGGGGCAATTTTCGAAAATTAGGCGCTATTGTATCACAAAGGGGGGTGCTTACAAAGGAATTTGCCGGTGCGTACAAGCGGGCAGAATTTGCCAAGATCACTTTACAAACGCCCAGCCATCCCGTACGTTGGACGACGCCTCAAGAGTGAGGCATACCTCATTCACTCACTTTTATGAGTACTATGGACGAAACACCTTCACAAGAAACAACAGGAACAGTCGGTGACGCGGCCTTGTTTGGTGACACCAGCTCACTTGGCGCAGTCATTCGCATCAGTGGTACTATTATAGACGCTCAGTTTTCTGATCAGGATGTTCCTGCTATTCACAATCGCCTGGTTATTCGTGTTGATGTACACGCGATGAATGGCCGCAAGGCAGAAGAAAAAGATTATAACTATGTCAGTGTCGAAGTAGCGCAGCACCTTGGTGATGGCGTTGTTCGCTGTATTGCGCTTGAGCCGCTTGGCAACATTAAGCGCGGTGCGCCAACGGTTGATACCAAAGCACCTATTACGGTGCCGGTTGGGGCAAAGACTCTGGGGCACGTGTTTGACGTGCTGGGTCGTCCGATTGACGGCACTACGCCAGAAGAAGCGGAGCAGCATTGGTCCATTCACCGCCAGCCACCTGCGCTGGTTGATCAAAGTATTAACGAAGAAATTCTTGAGACCGGCATTAAAGTTGTCGACCTGCTGTGCCCCTACATGAAGGGGGCAAAGATTGGTCTGTTTGGTGGTGCTGGTGTTGGTAAAACCATTTTGGTGCAAGAACTGATTCGTAACGTGGCCATTGAGCACGGCGGCTACTCGGTCTTTGTCGGTATCGGTGAGCGGACGCGTGAGGGTAATGACCTGTGGCTGGCGATGAAAGAGTCGGGCGTGCTTGATAAGACCGCGCTGGTCTTTGGGCAAATGGGTGATATGCCCGGTGCTCGTCTGCGTGTTGGCCTCAGTGGTTTGACCATGGCGGAATACTTCCGTGATGAGGAATCAAAAGATACGCTGCTCTTTATCGATAACATTTTCCGTTACGTGCAGGCTGGTTCAGAAGTATCTGCGCTGCTGGGGCGTATGCCGTCGGCGGTGGGTTACCAGCCAACCCTAGCTTCCGAAATGGGTATGCTGCAAGAGCGTATTACTAGTACAAAAAAAGGTTCTATTACCTCGATTCAGGCGGTCTACGTACCAGCTGATGACTACACCGATCCGGCGCCGGCAACTACTTTCCATCACCTGGATGCCAGCACCGTGCTTTCTCGTAAGATTGCGCAAGCCGGTCTGTATCCCGCGGTAGATCCATTGGCATCAGTTTCAAAAGCATTGCGTCCAGAAATTGTGGGCGATCAGCATTATCAAGTAGCGCACGCGGTGCAACGCACACTACAGAAGTACCAAGAGCTGCAAGATATTATTGCGATTCTCGGTATTGATGAGTTGTCTGACGCTGACAAGCTGATTGTAGGGCGTGCAAAGAAGATTCAAAACTTCTTGACGCAGCCGTTGTTTGTTGGTGAACAATACACCGGTATTCCTGGCTCGTTTGTAAGTCGTTAAAAAACCGTTGCCGACTTTGAGAAGATTGTCTTTGGTCACTGCGATAAGATGCCAGAACAAGCATTCTACATGGTAGGTACGCTGGAAGATGCGGTTGCAAAAATGAAGCGCCTGCAACAGCGATAAGGAGTGGCTATGCCGACAACCGTTCGCTTTACCATTGAGCATCCATTCTCTACGCAAGAAATCATGGCTGACTGGATATCGATCAAATCCCCAAACGGTAACTTTGTCGTTGGTGCGGGCCACCGTCCTATGCTTTCGCTAGTCAGCGAAGGAGAAAGTGTTGTCTATAAATCCGCCGGTGTCGAAAAAGCAATCGAGGTCGCCGAGGGCGGCGCACTGCTACACGTGACCGGCAATACCGTACGTCTCGTGTTGACATAGCCCAAATAGCTGCTACGATATTCCTCTTTTTCACAGCCAACTACTAAGGGGCCGCGATGTTTAATCGACTAGTACGTAAGTTATGGGGTGATCTGCAGGGTGAGGAACTGAAAAAGTTTCTGTACTTGATGGCTGGAGCATTCTTTCTGATCGGTGCCTACGTGCCGCTGCGCTCTCTAAAACAAAGTCTTTTCCTTAACATTATTGGGTATCAGTACGTTGCCGACGTAAAGATGTACACAGTTCTGGCGACGGCGATCCTGGTGTTTATCTATACCAAGTTGGTTGATTCTTTTTCCAAGCAAAAACTGGTGTATGTCTTTGTGACGTTCTACGCCACGCTTGGCTTCTCTTTTGCCTATCTGCTTGCCGATCCATTGATTGGCGTTGCCAATACCACTCCCGATCCAACACGATTGATCGGCTGGGGGTTTTATCTGTTTGCCGAAAGTTACCTGACTATCATGATGGCCTTGTACTGGTCATTTGTCAGTGATATCACCTCTTCGTCGTCGGCGAAAAAGGGATACGGCATGATTGTGTTTGGCTCGCAGACCGGCGGTTTTCTGCTGTCGCTTTTAGGTGAGCGTTTGATGAGTAATACTGCCGCGTACGCAACGCGGGTGCCTCAGTTAGTATTCTTATCATCGTGTATGTTTGTGGTGTTGGGTGGTATTGTTTGGTTGCTGACGCACACGGTTGATCCTGCTCAGATGATTAGTAATAGCGCCGACGAAAAGAAAGCGTCACAAAATGATGGTTTTATGAAGCGCCTGCTTGGTGGCGTCCGTGTGCTGCTGACGCGCCCCTATGTCGCCGGTATCTTTGGCCTGGTGTTCTTCCAAGAAGTTATTAGCGCCTTGATGGATATCCAAATGAGCACCATGGTGGGTAAAACCTTTGCCGAAGCTGCGTATCGTGCCAAGTTCATTTTCCAGTTCAACATGCTTATTCAATTTGTGTCGTGCTCGTTTGCGCTGCTCGGCACTTCATATATTCACCGCCGGTTTGGTACGCGTGCCTGCTTGATTGGGTTTCCTTTTGGTTTGTTGCTCTGCGCAATCGCCTATTTGGTCAAGCCGAACTTGTACCTTGTTGCACTCTTTATGTTGATGATCAAGGCGTTGCACTACGCGATGAATCAGCCAGTCAAAGAGTCTCTGTACATTCCAACAACACGCGACGTAAAGTACAAAGCGAAAGCGCTTATCGACATGCTGGGGCTACGCGGCTCCAAAATGGGTGGCGCGTTCCTCTCAAAAATAATTGGTGGTTCAACCGCTTTGGTTGGTGGTGCCGCGGTCATTGGACTGACGCTATGGACAATGGTTGCCGGTATGGTTGGTACCATTAATGAGCGCGCGGTCCGTAATAAAAAGACGATTAGCTAGGCGATAGAGAGTAGACCCTTTGCTAAAGGGGCAATTTTGCGCTACTATTGCCCTCTTTGTTTTGAAAATTTTGTTTATTCATCGTTACTATAGGAGATACAACTACGATGTTTACTGCACTGAAAAATCACTTGTTTGGTGATTTGAGTTATGAGGAAGGGAAAAAGTTCGGCATACTTGGCGGCATTTTCTTTTTCCTGATTGGTTCGTACTGGTTGCTGCGCACACAAAAAGATGCGGCATTCAAGGTAATCGTCGGCATGACTTGGCAGCCAACTGCTAAGATGGTTTCCGTCATTATGGTTGTATGTCTTGCATTGATTTACGCAAAGTTGGTCGACATGTTCAAAAAGCACCATTTGTTGATGGTTCTTGCGGCAATGTACTCAGCAGGCTTTCTTGGCATTGCTGTTTTGATGAACCACCCAACCATCGGTTTCTCTAACACGGTGGCGTCACCAGACCGTTACTTTGGTTGGTTTATCTACCTGTTCATTGAGAGCTTTGGTTCGATCATGGTTGGTCTGTTCTGGGCGTTTGTTACCACTTCCTCTTCTTCCGACTCTGCGAAGAAAGGTTTCCCGCTTGTAATCGCCGGTTCTCAGGTTGGTTCTATTCTTGGTTCTTATCTTTCATTTAATTCAAAGTTCTTTGGTAACGAGCTGTTGTTCCGTTGTGGTGCACTTGGCGTTGGTATGATTGTACCAATGGTTCTTCTGTTCCTCTGGTCCGTACCAAAAGACCTCCGTACCGCAAGTGCGGCAGCGCAATCTAACAAGAAGCCAAAAACCGGTATGCTTGAAGGTCTCAAGATTTTGCTGACTCGTCCGTACGTACTCGGCATTTTCTGCCTGGCGACGCTGTACGAAATTGTCGGTACCATTCTTGACTTCCAAATGAAGATGCTTGCAGACGGTCAATTTGCTTCTAAAGAAGCGTTTGCGTCATATCAAGGTCTGTACGGCATGTACACCAACGGTCTTGCGCTGGTCTTTGCGCTGGTAGGTACCAGCTTCCTGATGCGCCGTTTTGGTCTGCGCTTCTGCTTGATGCTCTTCCCTGTAGCGACCGCTATCGTAGTTGGTATGGTATATGCAATGCCTACTCTCTACGTTGTAACTGGTGCGCTCATTCTGATTAAAGGTTTGAGCTATGCATTGAACAACCCGGCAAAAGAAATGATGTACATTCCAACTACTCGTGACGTTCGTTACAAAGCTAAAGGTTGGATTGATATGTTCGGTAGTCGCTCTTCAAAAGGTGCTGGTTCCGCGATCAACAACATGTTCACTGGTTCAGTAAACGAGTTGTTGCTCTACGGTACACTGGTTTCATTTGGTCTGATCGGTATCTGGCTGGCAGTTGCCTCATATGTAGGTCACCGCTTCAAGACGTTGACAGACAACGATCAAGTAGTAAGCTAGTACGCGTATCGTACTACTAACGTTAAAGGCGCCGATACTTACGCAAGATCGGCGCCTTTTTTTGGGGGAATGGTGAAGCGACTCTGCATACTGCTATCTGCTTTTGATTTACGCAAGCACAGCCTGCTTGCTGCACTCTTCTTTTTAATTATTGGTTCTTTTTGGCTGCTGGGCAGCCTGCAGGAGCCAATCTTCTACCATTTGGTGGGACGCTATCATCACCCACAGGTCAATATTATTGCCTTTTTACCCATTATTCCGCTGATGTTTGGCTATCTTGCGGCGCTGCAGCGCTGGGGTCCAATGCCGGTTTTTGTCGGCGCCTCACTGGGGTACGCGGCGTTCTTTACCGGTGCCGCTTTTTTGCTGCAGCATCCAACTATTGGGCTTGCCAATACACAGCCAGAGGCAACCCGTCTGCTTGGGTGGCTTATCTACGCTATTATTAAAACCTATGGCTCGTTTTTAGTTACTTTGTTTTGGACCTTTGCAACCAGCATTACTACCGTAGAAGAAGCAAAAATGACCTTTCCCGCTATCTTTGCCATTGCGCAGCTTGGTTCGCTCTCCGGTAGCCACCTCGCATGCTACGCGCTGCAATGGGGAATTCCATTACTAATCTATGGTGCAGCCGCTTCGATGCTTCTGATGGCGTTGCTGTTTTACGTGATACATCGTTATTATATGCCAGTACGGCCGACACGAACGCCAGCATCGGTAGCCGAGCTTTTTAGTGGCGCACGCCTGTTGCTGCAGCGACCACATCTGCGACGTATCTTTGTTGTTTCAACTGCTTTTTTAGTCATTACCACTTTCTACGACTATCAAATGCATGCGCTGGCACATGCAGCGTATCCGACGGTTGAACAATTTGCGTGGTTTAAAGGTATGTATGGCAAGGTGGTTAATGGTTTTACACTGGTCTTTGCGCTGGGCGGGACGCAGCTGTTGCTGCGCTTGTTTGGGGTGCATTGGTGTTTGTTGTTGTATCCAGTGTTAACTGCCGGCGCGGTATTGATGATGTGGCAGTGGCCAACGTTACTGGTGGTGACGGCAGGTATGGTGTTGCTGCGCGGTCTCTCGTTTGCATTAAACTCACCAGCAAAAGAAATTTTATACATACCAGAGTCGCCACAAGTGCGATTTAAGGTAAAAAGTTGGATCGATATGATTGGGTATCGATTTGTGTGGGCCCTTGGTTCGGGAGTGACCGAGTTGATTAAGGAGCCAGTCTCGTTTGCGATTACCGCAAGCGGGGTTATGTCGCTAGGAGTGCTGGCAGTCTGGCTGCCATGCGCGTGGTCTTTAGAAAGTCAGTCAAAAGAAAAAAGCTGACGACTTTAATGGGGGAATTTTCATGGATATATTTGTAAAAAATACGCTCTTCTGCGTATTGGTAGCGCTATCTAGCCTGAGTGCATTTGATGTTAAGTTTAGTGTTATTTCTCCTGGCAATGTGACGCTTGAG